>NZ_JBIAQF010000003.1:404362-515212 GCF_042888885.1 Streptomyces sp. NPDC002742 | reverse complement strand
GACGACCTGATCGACCCCCGCGACCCCCTGCTCGCCCGCATGGTCGAGGTCCAGGAGCAGCACGGCGGCAGCGTCATCGCGCTCATGGAGGTCGCGCCCGAGCAGATCCACCTCTACGGATGCGCCGCCGTCGAGACCACCGACGAGGGCGACCTGGTCAAGGTGACCGGACTGGTCGAGAAGCCCGACCCGGCCGACGCGCCCAGCAACTACGCCATCATCGGCCGCTACGTCCTCGACCCGCACGTCTTCGACATACTGCGCAAGACCGAGCCGGGCCGCGGCGGCGAGATCCAGCTCACCGACGCCCTCCAGCAGCTCGCCCAGGACGAGAAGGTCGGCGGCCCCGTGCACGGCGTCGTCTTCAAGGGCCGCCGCTATGACACCGGCGACCGCGGCGACTACCTGCGTGCCATTGTCAGACTCGCATGCGAACGTGAAGACCTGGGCCCGGACTTCCGGACCTGGCTCCGCAGTTACGTAGCCGAAGAGATCCCCGGCAACGCCTGACCGCGGCCGCCCCCAACGCCCGTACGGCACACGTGTCCTGACGCACCGACAGCACGCGTGCCGCGTGGCACACCCCCTGCGGCCTTCACGGTCCCGCACGCGTACGCAGAGACGGACCGGCCATTCCTGGCCGGTCCGTCTCTGCGTAGGTACACCCTGCGGTGGCGGCCGGTCTCCGGAGTCCGTGGACCCGGGAGACCGGCCCGCCGCGGCCGCCGTCGGCCGTGGGCGCCCTAGAACGGCTCGAAGTCGTCGTACTCCTTCTCCGACTCGTCCCGCTCCGCCTGCTTGTCGCGGCGGCGCTGGGCGGCGGGGCGAGGCTCATCGAGGCGGTGGTCCTCGCCACGGCGGCCGAGCATCTCCGCACCGGCCATGACCGTCGGCTCCCAGTCGAAGACGACCGCGTTCTCCTCGGGGCCGATGGCCACGCCGTCGCCCGAGCGGGCACCCACCTTCATCAGCTGCGCCTCGACACCGAGACGGTTGAGGCGGTCGGCGAGGTAGCCGACGGCCTCGTCGTTGTTGAAGTCGGTCTGGCGGACCCAGCGTTCGGGCTTCTCGCCGCGCACGCGGAAGAGGCCGTCCTCCTCCTGCACCACGGTGAAGCCGGCGTCGTCGACCGCCTTCGGGCGGATGACGATACGGGTCGCCTCCTCCTTGGGCTTCGCGGCGCGGGCGGCGGAGACCATCTCGGCGAGCGCGAAGGACAGTTCCTTCAGACCCATGTGGGCGACCGCGGACACCTCGAAGACGCGGTAGCCGCGGCTTTCCAGGTCAGGACGGACCATTTCCGCGAGGTCCTTGCCGTCCGGCACGTCGATCTTGTTGAGGACGACCATGCGCGGCCGGTTGTCCAGGCCGCCGTACTGCTTCAGCTCCTCCTCGATGATGTCGAGGTCGGAGATCGGGTCGCGCTCGGATTCGAGGGTGGCCGTGTCCAGGATGTGGACGAGCACGCTGCACCGCTCCACGTGGCGCAGGAACTCCAGGCCGAGACCCTTGCCCTGGCTGGCGCCGGGGATGAGACCGGGCACGTCCGCGATGGTGTAGACGGTCTCGCCGGCGGTCACCACGCCAAGGTTCGGGACGAGGGTCGTGAACGGGTAGTCCGCGATCTTCGGCTTGGCGGCGGACAGGACCGAGATGAGCGAGGACTTGCCGGCGCTCGGGTAACCCACCAGGGCGACGTCCGCGACGGTCTTCAGCTCCAGGACGATGTCCTGGAGGCCACCGGGCACACCGAGCAGCGCGAAACCGGGCGCCTTGCGGCGGGCCGAGGACAGCGCCGCGTTGCCGAGGCCGCCGCGGCCGCCCTCGGCCGCGACGTACGAGGTGCCCTGGCCGACGAGGTCCGCGAGGACGTTGCCCGCCTTGTCGAGCACGACCGTGCCGTCCGGCACGGGCAGGATCAGGTCCTGGCCGTCCTTGCCGGAGCGGTTGCCGCCCTCACCGGGCTTGCCGCTGGTGGCCTTGCGATGGGGTGAGTGGTGATAGTCGAGCAGCGTGGTGACGGACTGGTCGACGACCAGCATCACGTCACCGCCACGGCCGCCGTTGCCGCCGTCCGGACCGCCGAGCGGCTTGAACTTCTCCCGGTGTACGGAGGCACAGCCGTGACCTCCGCTACCCGCGGCGACGTGCAGCTCGACGCGGTCCACGAAGGTGGTCATGTGGGGTGCCTCCAGCACTTCAGTTACTTCTTGTACGTACGGAATGTCTCTTACGTAACACGCGAAAGGCGGACCCGCTTCCCGTGGGGGAAGTGAGGTCCGCCTCGCGAAGAACTCTGTTCTACGGAGCCTGGGCCCCGAGGCACCGCATCCGGTCCGCGTGGAACCGGATCAGCCTCGACGGGACTGGATCAGGCGACCGGAACGATGTTCACGACCTTGCGACCACGGTGCGTGCCGAACTCGACCGCACCGGCGGCCAGCGCGAACAGCGTGTCGTCCTTGCCACGGCCGACGCTGACGCCGGGGTGGAAGTGGGTGCCACGCTGGCGGACCAGGATCTCACCGGCGTTGACGGTCTGACCGCCGAAGCGCTTCACACCGAGCCGCTGAGCATTGGAGTCGCGACCGTTCCGAGTGGACGATGCGCCCTTCTTGTGTGCCATGTCTCAGTCCCTACCCTTACTTCGCAGCCGCGGGGATCTCAGTGACCTTGATCGCCGTGTACTGCTGGCGGTGGCCCTGACGACGGCGGTAGCCGGTCTTGTTCTTGTAGCGAAGGATGTCGATCTTGACACCCTTGTGGTGGTCCACGATCTCGGCCTGGACCTTGATGCCCGCGAGGACCCAGGGGTCGCTCGTCACGGCTTCGCCGTCGACAACGAGCAGGGTCGAGAGCTCGACCGTGTCGCCAACCTTGGCGGTGGGAATCTTGTCAACCTCAACGATGTCGCCGACAGCAACCTTGTGCTGGCGACCACCGCTGCGCACGATGGCGTACACGCGGATCTCTCTTTCGCTCGGAACGGACCCCGCAGTCCAGCCGCCGACTCGCGCGAGCGGCCTCTCCCGGAACGCTGAGCACGAAGCTCGCGACACCAGGAGGAAAAGGTTTACGGGGGTGCGGCGCGTCAGGGGACACGCCGACGGTCAAGGTTACGGGGCCACGGCCGAAAGGGTCAAACCAGGCCGGGCCCCGCGGGTGTGCCACCGGTCACGCGACGTCCCGGGCCCGGCGGATGCGCGGGCCCGGGACGTCGGGTGGAGGCTCAGTCCTCGTCGGTGGACGCCGTGACGGTGGAGAGCGTCTGCTCAGCCGCCGCGGTCTTCTTCGCCGTGGACTTGGCGGCCGTCTTCTTCGCGGTCGCCTTCTTGGCCGTGGCCTTCTTGGCGACCGTCTTCTTGGCCGCCACGGTCTTCTTGGTGGCGGCCTTCTTCGCCGTCACCTTCTTGGCCGTCTTGCGGGCGGCCGTCTTCTTGGCGGCCGGGGCCTCGGCGTCGGCCTCGGCCTCGACGGACTCCGGCTCGGCGGCCTCGGGCACGGAGACCGGCTCCGCGGCGGCCGTCGGGACGACCGTGACGGCCGCCTCCTCGGACGCGGTCGGCGCGGTGGCCTTGCGCACGGCACGGCGGCGCGGACGGGCCGGCGCGGCGCTCTCGGCGGGGGCCTCGGCGACCGGCTCGGGCGTCGGCTCGGCCTCGGCGACGGGCACCGGAGCCGATTCCGTGATCGTCACCGCGGCCTCCTCGGCCGCCCTGGGCGAACCGGCCGGCGCCGACACCTTGCGGGTCGCACGACGACGCGTACGGCCCTGGGGAGCGGCCTCGGCCTCCGCCACGGCGGCCACGGGAGCCTGGGCGGTCTCGGCCTGAACCTCGACGACCGGCTCGATCACCGGCTGCTCGACGGCCGGAGCCTCGACGACCGGGTCCTCGGCCGCGAACGGCTCGGCCTCGGCGGCCTCACGGGACCGGGCGGCGGCGCGCTCGGCCCGCTCCTCGCGCCTGCTCCGGGGGGTGCGCTCCTCGGCCTTCGGCGCACCCGCCGGGGCGGACGCGCGCCGGGGGGTCCGACGCCGCGAGCGGCCACGGGTGGCCGCGGCCTCCGCCTCGGCGGCGCTGCCGTAGAACTCCTCGTCAGGCTGGAACTCGGTCTCGGCGAGCGCGACGGGCGCGGCGACCTCGGCGGCCAGCTCGGCCTCGGTCTCGACCGTCTCCGGCTCCTCGGCGCTCTCGTGCGTGAGCTCGTGGTCGTGGTCGTGGTCGTGGAGCTGGTCGGCGCCGCCACGGCCGCGCTTCTTGCGCTTGCCGCCGCCACCGATGGACGTCGGCTGCTCCATGTGCACGATGACACCGCGGCCGTTGCAGTGGACGCAGGTCTCGGAGAAGGACTCCAGCAGGCCCTGGCCGACCCGCTTGCGGGTCATCTGCACGAGGCCCAGCGAGGTCACCTCGGCCACCTGGTGCTTCGTACGGTCGCGGCCCAGGCATTCGAGCAGGCGCCGCAGCACCAGGTCGCGGTTGGACTCCAGGACCATGTCGATGAAGTCGATGACGACGATGCCGCCCAGGTCGCGCAGCCGCAGCTGGCGCACGATCTCCTCGGCCGCCTCCAGGTTGTTCCTGGTGACGGTCTCCTCCAGGTTGCCGCCCTGGCCGGTGAACTTTCCGGTGTTGACGTCGACCACGATCATGGCCTCGGTCTTGTCGATCACCAGCGAACCGCCGCTGGGCAGCCAGACCTTGCGGTCCAGCGCCTTCATCAGCTGCTCGTCGATCCGGTACGTGGCGAAGACGTCGACCTCGGAGGTCCACCTCGACAGCCGGTCGGTCAGATCGGGCGCCACGTGCGAGACGTAGCCGTGGATGGTCTCCCACGCCTCGTCGCCGCTGACGATGACCTTGGAGAAGTCCTCGTTGAAGATGTCGCGGACGACGCGGACGGTCATGTCCGGCTCGCCGTAGAGCAGGGTCGGGGCGTTGCCGCTCTTCGCCTTCTTCTGGATGTCCTCCCACTGCGACTGCAGACGCTCGACGTCGCGGCGCAGCTCGTCCTCGCTCGCGCCCTCGGCGGCGGTGCGCACGATGACGCCCGCGTCCTCGGGGACGATCTTCTTGAGGATGGTCTTCAGACGCGCGCGCTCGGTGTCGGGCAGCTTGCGGCTGATGCCGGTCATCGAGCCCTCGGGCACGTACACGAGGTAGCGGCCCGGCAGGGAGACCTGGCTGGTCAGACGCGCGCCCTTGTGGCCGATCGGGTCCTTGGTGACCTGCACGAGGACCGACTGGCCGGACTTGAGGGCGGACTCGATACGGCGCGGCCCGTTGGCCATGCCGAGCGCCTCGAAGTTGACCTCACCGGCGTAGAGGACCGCGTTGCGGCCCTTGCCGATGTCGATGAAGGCCGCCTCCATCGACGGCAGCACGTTCTGGACCTTGCCCAGGTAGACGTTGCCGACGTACGAGGTCGCCTGCTCCTTGTTGACGTAGTGCTCGACGAGCACGTTGTCCTCGAGGACGCCGATCTGGGTGCGCTCGCCGCTCTGGCGGACGACCATCACGCGCTCGACGGCCTCACGGCGGGCCAGGAACTCGGCCTCCGTGATGATCGGAACACGGCGACGGCCCTGCTCGCGCCCCTCACGACGGCGCTGCTTCTTCGCCTCGAGACGGGTCGAGCCCTTGATGGACTGCACCTCGTCCGAGGGCTGCTGCTCCTCGCGCCTGCCGCGCGGCTCACGGACCTTGACGACGGTGCGCTCGGGGTCGTTCTCGCTGGGCTGCTCGGCCTCGCCGCCGGAGTCACCGGCGCGACGACGGCGACGGCGACGGCGACGGGAGCTGCTGGAGCCGCCCGGCTCCTCGCGCTCGTCGGCCTCCTCGGCGTCCTCCTCGGCCTGCTCGGCGGTGTCCTCGGCGTCCTGTTCGGCCTGCTCGGCGGCGTAGTCGTCCTCGCCGGCCTCGCTGTCCGACTCGGCGGACTCGCCACGACGACGACGGCGGCCACCGCGACGACGGCGGCGACGGGAGCCCGCGGACTCCTCCTCGCCCTCGTCACCCTCGACGGCGTCCTCGGCCTCTTCGGCGTCCTCCGCGTCCTCGGCGGATTCCTCGGTCTCCTGGGGCTCCTCAGTCTCCTGGGGCTCCTCGGCCACGGTCACCGGTTCGTCCTCGACGGCCCGGCGACGGCGGCGCCGGCGTCCGAGGGCCGGCTCCTGGACGACCTCGGCCGGCTCGGCGGCCTCGACGGACTCGGCGGCTTCCTCGGCGGCCTCGGCGGCAGCCGCGGCGGCGGCCCGCTCGGGCGTCTGGAACATCGGCTCGGTGAACACCGGCGCCTGGAACACGGCGACGGCGGGACGGCCGGGGCGCCGCGAGGACTCCTCGGTCGCCTTCGGCGCGGGCGCCGAGAAACCGACCGCGGCCTTACGGGTGGCGCGGCGGCGGGTGCGGCGCGGGCCGCCTTCGCCGCTGTCCTCGGACCGCGCGGCGTCAGCCTCGACGGCCTCCGGCCGCAGGGCCTCCTCGGACTTGTTCTCGCTGCTCACGGGCGCCTCCACACGCTCGTCGGCGGTGTCGCCCTCGGGCGCACCGGCGGGGGCGGAGACACGCCGGGTGGCGCGACGACGGGTGGTACGACGCGGGGCGGCCTCTTCGGTGGCGGGCTCGGCGACGGGCGCCTCGGCCTCCGCGGTGGCGGGGGCGGCCACCGGCTCGGCGGCGGTCGTCACGACCTCGGCGGGCTCGGCCGTGGCGGGCGCGCCGGTGGGCGCGGAGACACGGCGGGTGGCGCGACGGCGGGTCCGGCCGGCGGGGGCGGTCTCCTCGACCGGGGCCTCCTCGACGGGCGATTCCCCGGGCTCGGCGGCCGCGGCGGCGGGCACCACGGTCTCGGCGGTCCCCGCCGCCGCGGGCGCGCCGGCGGGGGTGGAGACACGGCGGGTGGCACGGCGACGTGTACGGCGCGGTGCGGCGTCGTCGGTCTCGGTGCTGACGGCGGCCTCGGCCGGGGCCGGGGTCTCCTCGGTCTCTTGGACCGCGGCCGTCTCGACAGCCTCGTCGGCCTCGTCCGTCTCCTCGACCTCGTCGTTCACAGAGGTCGCGGCCCGCGCGGGGGCTTCCTCCGCCATGAGGTCGGCGGACGCCACGGCCGGTATGGCCGGCGCGGTGGCCTCGGCCGCGGCCGCGGCCTCGGAGGCGGCGACCGGCGGACCGGCGGGGCGCGACGCCGCACGGCGGCGGCGCCGCGGCGGCAGGGTGTCGCTGGGAGTGTTGTTGGTGTCGGAACCCTCGGTGGGTTCGGTCGGCTCGAGCATGCGGGTGGATCTCCCGTCAGGCTCCCGGGCGCCGCGCCTGGTCCGGCAGTGCCGGTGACGTCCGCGGCTCGCGCGATGCGCGGTGCCGCCGTCCGGGGCGCGGGCGCCGCACGGGAGCTCTCTGTGTCCTGTCTCGCCGGTTCCGTACGCCATGTGTGCGTACGGCCTGGCGAAAGTCTTCTGGTCGGTGCGCTGCCCGACCCAGGTGGCTCCCGGATACGAGGGCGGCGCTACGACAACTGCCTTACGCGGGACCTTCCTTACGCCGACGCCTTCGCGGCGGCAGTTTCGGCGGCCCCCGCGTGATCTGCTGGGGCGGCTGCTACTGCCTCGCGGTCGGGCGCGAGCGGGTCGGTCACCGTGCCGGTCTCTTCATCGAACAGCCCCTGCGCCAGCCTGGTCACCGCTGCGGCGACCGGCGGCGCCAGGTCGGCCACGGCGCGAAGACCGGACAGGACGTCGTCGGGTCGAACGGCAGGCGTCACGTGCCGAACAACCAGCCGCAGTATCGCACAGGCCTGGTCGGTCGGCCTATCAGCCTGTGGACTGTGCGTCTCATCAGTCGTCTCAAGGCTTGCCACGGCACCGCGGGCGTCGAACGTCCGCATGCCGTTCTTGGTCTTGCGGCGGACCTCGACGGTCTCGGCCGCGTTGAAGGCCTCCACCGCGCGCTCCGCGTCCGCCGGGTCCACGCCGTCGAGGCGCAGCTCCCACACGGAAGCGGTGAGCCGCTCGGCGAGACCCGAGACGCGGGCCTCGACCGCCTCGATGATGTCGAGACCATGGGGCATCGACTCGTCGAGGAGCGCGCGCAGCTTCTCGGGGTCGCGCCGGTCCGTGAGCGCGATCTCCAGGTACTCCGCCTCGCTGCCCGTGCCGGTGGGTGCGGCATTGGCGTACGACACCTTCGGATGCGGTGTGAACCCCGCCGAGTACGCCATGGGTACGGCGGCACGGCGCAGGGCACGCTCGAAGGCGCGCTGGAAGTCACGGTGGCTGGTGAACCGGAGGCGGCCGCGCTTGGTGTAGCGCAGTCGGATGCGCTGCACCGCGGGTGCGGGCGGCGGGCCTTCGGGCTGTCGCTTGCCCAGTGTCGCTCAGTCCTTCATGAGTGCGGTCGTACTGCTACCTAGAGTACGTGTCTCACCGGCCGCTGGTTCCCGTAGGGCGACCGGCTCCGGTTCCCGGGGCGCCCCGAAGACCATCCGCCGGAAGTCGGCGCGGGCCTGCCGGGCGCTGTCCCTGGCGGCGTCCAGGGCCTGCCGTGCCGCCTGCCGGACGCCGCGCGCCACCTCGGCCGCGGGCTCCAGCACCAGGTCGCGCACGGCGTGCCCGACCGGTGTCAGCACGGTCCGGTAGGCCCAGCGCGCCGGTTCCACGAAGGTCCACCGGAAGAGGCGCGCGAGGAACCGTCCGACGGCGAGCGAGATGTACCCGGCGACCCGCCACGCGTGCCCGAGTGCCTCGCCGATCTCCCTGGCGACGACGGCGAGAATCCGCCCGACCGGCACGAGGACCCAGCGCCACACCGCGAGGGCGGGCAGCACCAGCAGGACGCGCGCCGTCCGGTAGAGCGCGGCACCGATGCCCACGAAGATCATCCGTACGATCCATGCGAGCCCTCCGGCCAGCAGGGCAGTCGCCTTGCCGACGGGCGTGAGGACCCGGGCGTAGAGCCACAGGGCCGGGACGACGAGCAGGTACCGGACCAGCCAGGCGACGGCGGTGTACGCCCCGGCCCCGATGGCCGCGAGGACCCGGCCGACACCCTTGAGCAACCGGCCGGCGGATCGTCCGAAGGGCGTGAACAGCCGCACGTAGACCCAGTCGAGCACGGTCACGACACCGGCGGCCGTCCCGATGACCACGGCCGCGAGTCCCCTGAACAGCAGGGCGATCCCGGCGCCGATCCCCCGGACCAGCCAGGCGACGGCGTGACCGAGCGGAGTCAGGACCGTGCGGTACAGCCACACCGCGGGCACGACGAGCAGCACTTCCCCGAGCCATGCCAGTGCCCTGCCGACCGGCAGGACGACGTACCGCCACAGCGCCACCCAGGGCCACACGAACAGCGCGCGTGCCACCCATCCGAGCCCCCGCCCCAGCGGCCTCAGCATGGTGTCCCGAAGAAACCTTCCGCCGACGACGAGCGCGTCCCACGCCATCCGTACCGGCACGACGAGGACGAGCACCACGATCCGCACCGGAATGCGGATCGCGACGGCAAGGCATCCCGCGGGCTGCGTTCCGGGCCCGCCGAGGGGCGGCTTTTCCAGATCCATACCTGCGTAGACGCAACGGCCGTGCCAATGGATGCGACACATCAGCACCCATTGGCACGACAGCCGCCCGTCACACAGTCGCAGCCCCGCTACCTCTTGGCGGCCCTGCCCGCCCGGGACGCCTCCGGCCCGCTGGGCACGGAGGCCGGCGGCGGAACGGTGGCGAGGCGCTGGACCGAGAACTCACGGTTGATGCCGGTCTGGCGCCGGATGGCCTCGGGCAGGTCGGGCAGGGCCAGCAGCCGGTCGCAGGCCTGTACCGAGCCTGCGTGGTCGCCCACCCAGTAAGCGGTGATCGAGTACTCGAAGAGCAGACCCCAGCGGTACACCCAGTTCCTGGTGAAGAGCAGGTCGTCGGGTTCGGGCCGGTCCAGGGCCGCGCCGAGCAGGGCGTGCGCGGTGTGGTGGCGGCCCTGGACCCGCAGCCGGGATGCCAGTTCGTAGCAGGCTTCGAGCCGCTCCGGACGCGCTTCCCAGGCGCGGGAGAACGCGTCCATCGCCCCCGGCCAGTCCCCGGCCCTCTCCGCCTTGAGGAGACCGGCCTCCAGCAGCGAGCAGTAGACCTCCTCCGGCCAGCCGCCCATGGCCGCACGCCGTTCGTACAGCGCGATCGCCTCTTCGGCGTGGCCGAGGTCGCGTTCGGTGTTGGCGAGGTAGAAGACCGTGCGGGTGTTGGCGGGGTCGCGCTCCAGTTCGCCGCGCAGCAGGCGGGCGTCGCGCTCGAACTTGTCGGTGCGGCAGCCGCCGTCGGCGTGGTCCTCGACCACCAGCGCGTCCAGGTTCTCCTGGACGTCGGGCTCGTCGGTGCACGGGTACTCGTGGGTGACACCCTCGTAGTACCAGGTCCTGTCGCCCCGCATCAGGTGCTTGAAGCGGTGCTGGGTGCCCGGGGTGTCGTAGCGCAGCATGTACGAGGTCGCCGTCAGCCGGGGCAGCGGCGCGTCCTGGCGCAGGACGTGGTCGGCGTCGACGGTGAGGAGGAAGTCGGCCTTGCCGCGGGCGTACTGGATGTTCCGGGTGCGGTTGTGGCCGAAGTCGACCCAGGGGTCCTCTTGGAGTTCGCCCGGGATTCCGGCGAGTGCCGTGCGGATCAGGTCCTGGGTGCCGTCCGTCGAGCCGGTGTCGGAGATCACCCAGGTGTCGATCAGGTGGCGGACCGAGCCGAGGCAGCGTTCGATGATCCGCGCCTCGTTCTTGACGATCATGCAGAGGCAGATGGTCTGCGGCTTCACGGCGGCCAATGTGGCACACGCGGGGCGCCCGGGATCGCAGGGCGCGGGCCGCGGGGCCGAACAGCGCCCGATCGGCCGAAGGCGCCCCCGACTTCGAACCGATGGCGGGTGTTGACCCATCAGGTCGCCCGTAATTGAGCTGATTTGATGATATACAGGGCGCGTTTCGATGGAATACGACGGTCCGGCCGGGGTCGGCGGGTCAAGCTCGCGATCGGCTTCGGGGAATTCCCCACCGATCGATTCAAGGAGCACCCCCGCATGAATCCTGAGTCCAGGACCGCCCGCCTGCTGGGCCCGCCGGGCCGCAGCCGGTTCAAGAGGGCCGGCGTGGTCGCCTCGCTGGCGCTGGTGACGGCGTCGGGAGTAGCCGGCCCCGCGATCCCGGCGACCCAAGGCGGGTCCGATCGCACTTCGGTCGCGGCGGGCGGCGACCGGTGCCGCCCGCGCCACCGCGAGGTCGGGGCCCTCCCGGGCGAGCCCGCCGACGACAGGTCGGGGTGCAGGGGTCCGCGGGGCCCGAGAGGCGCCACCGGTGCGATCGGGCCCATCGGGCCCATCGGGCCTCAGGGACAGCCGGGGCCCACCGGAGCCACCGGCCCTCAGGGCGAAGTCGGCGCGACAGGACCGACGGGCCCCTGTGTCGGCATCGACGCCGATCAGGCATCGGAGGACTTCGAGATCCGTGTCGCCCTGAGCGGCGGAAGGACGTACGCGGGCATCCGTGACCAGCGGACCGGCGAGAAGCAGAACTTCCTCTGGACCGACCTCAGCGGCCGTCCCGACTATCCCGCGGGCGGCGCGGGCGGCCTGCCCTGCGACGTCTCCGTCAACGCGCACAACCGGAACACCACGGTGAAGCGCATCAAGTTCGACGTCATCACCACCACGGGTCAGATCTGGGAAGCCGCCTGCGTCGCGTTCACCACCACCCACCCCGCGACCCTGAACTGCGCCGACCGTACGGGTCATCCCAAGCCCTGGATCCTGGTCGCCCGGCAGCCGGTGCTCGACGCCCTCAACGGCGGCGTTTGACCGTCGGCTCCCCGCCACCGGTTCCCCGTACGGCCTGTATCCGAACCGGCCGGACACAGCCGCGCGGAAGGGGTGTCCGACGGGTCGGAACCCGACCTCTAGGACACCCCACGCGACGGACGACCGCCGGGTCAGACCCCGGTCCAGTCCCCCACGTAGAACAGCTCCAGCTGGCCGTACGGTTCGTCGATGTTCGACAGTTCCTCGGCCAGGCTGTGCAGCACCGTCACGGACCGCACGAAACCGTGCACGTCCGCGCGGAGGAACGAGTGGGCCCCCGTGAACACCATGGCGATGAGCCACGGACTGCTCTCACCGCGCTGCTGAAGCAGGTCGCGCAGCGCGTCCCAGTTGTCGGCGTAGTCGTCCGGCTTGACCAACGCCCGGCCCAGCGCGGCTTTGAGCTGTCGCTCCTCGCGCACCGCCGCCAGGTCGATCTCCAGTACCGAGAAGCCCGACCGTTCCAGTTCCTCCACCAGGAGGCCGTGCCGTTCCTCACCCACGAAATAGGGGTCGAGCGGCAGCCAGGGCAGCCGTTCCTCGACGTCCACCCAAGCGTCAAGCATCTCGTCCTCGGTACTCACCAAGTCCCCCGCACGCAGTCTTGTGATGATCGCCGGATGAGTACACCACACACGGCCCGATCGGGATCCGGTCGTCCGCCCACGAACAGGGAGCGGCCGGGGCCGAGCGCCTTGTCGGGCATGACGAAGCCGCCCACCAGGATCTTTCGTGGTGGACGGCTCGCGTCTGGTTGTTCAGAGATCGGAGTCGGCGGCGGCAACGTGACGTCCTGGGCCGCTGGACGACACCGGCCGGGGCCGGCGACGGGATTCGAACCCGCGTTGTTCTCTGTACAAGGAGAAGTAGCCGCAGCCTGCGCACCTGAACGACGCCCACACTAAAGGCGGTCGGCGCTTCGCGCATCCGACTTACCGTACGTCCGGAACGAGTTGAACCCGCCGGACCGGCCGGAACGCGGAGGCACGCGACCGCGCCCTCGCCCCGCCGGGTTGGGTCCGCATCATCTATCGGCGGGCCTTCCCGGACAGGCTCCGGCTAGGCGGTGGTACCGCCCGCGTAGTCGCTGTCGAAGGTGGTCTCGATGGTGGTGGCGACGGACTGGGCCACGCCGGTGCCCGTGAGGATGAGGCCCAGTTCCCTGTTGTTGCTCAGCGAGTTGCTGCTGATGTTCATCGAACCCGCCTCCACCTCCTGGGTGGACAGGGCGTAGTCGGCGACCATCGCCTTGGCGTGGATGTAGAACCCGTTGGGGTCGGAGTACCCGACGACGGTGCCGCCCGCCGCCTTGATCGCGGACACCTGGCTGGAATAGCTGGAGGGACTCTCCAGGACCACCCGTACGGTGACGCCCGCCTTCGCCCTGGCCACGATGGCGTTCACCACCGTGCTGTCGCTGAACTCCAGTTCCTCGACGTCGAGGGTCTTGGTGGCACTGTTGATCACGGACACCAGGCGGCTGCGGGAGTCGGTGGGAGACCAGAGCAGATGGTCGCCGTCGGTCGGGGTGACCGCGGTTCCGGAGTAGTCCGCGTTGAAGACCTTCTCGATCGAGGCGACGTCGCGGCTGTCGTCGTCGAACACGCCGTAGTCACGGCCTGTCGGGTAGTACTGGGAGGTGAGGTTGCTGGTGAGGATCAGCGACTTCGCACCGTCCACCGTGATGGTCTTCTGGTGGGTGTAGACGAAGGTGGACGACGACCAGACCACTCCCGCGCCCGCGCTCGTCAGGGAGTTGTACGCCGACTGGTCGGCGGACTTGTGCGCGCTGTCCAGGATCACCCGTACCGCTACACCCTTGTTCTCCAGGGCTATGAGGTCGTTGACGGCCGTCGTGTCCTCCAGCTCGTACATGGTCATGTCGAGTGAGGTGGTGGCCGAGTTGATGAAGCCGTAGATGGCGGGCTGGCTGCTGCTCCGCGAGAAGGCGAACGCCGTGTAGCTCGCGGCGTTCGCGGGGACGGCGGTGGCGAGCACGGCGGCGCCCGTTGCCAGCGTGACACCGGCGCGGCCGAAGACCTTCCACAACATGCGTGACTCCTAGTCGAGTTGACGCCCACCCGGGGGGATCGTGGACGTGTGCATGACACCACGCGCGTAGACAGCCGAGGAAGTGAAGGCGGGTGAACGCGCGGTTACCGGCCGGCCGTGCGGACGGGCAAAGGGGACTTCGCGCAGATGGAACGCGGTTCACGCAATTCCCGCGCGTTCGCAAAATCTTCGTAGCGAGCCCGGGGAAGTACGCGAGGTGCGGGTTCCGGGTGCCGCCACCGGCTCCGGGTGCGGATGCCAGGCGGCGGGTCCGGGTGCGGATGCCAGGCGGCGGGTCCGGGTTCGGATTCCAGGCGGCGGCTCCGGGTTCGGATTCCAGGCGGCGGCTCCCGGGTGCGGATTCCAGGTGCCGCCAACGTCGGCACCTGCCACCGTCGGCACCCGCCACCGTCGGCGCGCCCTTGCCGCCGTCGGTACGTCGCCGTTCGAGCCGCCGGGCCGGTTCGAGCCGCCGAACCGCCGGTCATGATCACACTTGGGTCGCGGTTGGAACCCCGTCGGCAATCCGGCCTTGACTCAAAACCCCTCTGTGCCGGTGGAGCGCCGTGGTCATCGGCTCCGCGACAGCCGGCGTCAGCTTCCGAACACCGGACTCTCGGACCGATCCACCGATGAGTTCCGCCGGGCGGGCCGGTCTACCAGGACGTACGCCATCGAGCCACCGTCTGGAGACCCACCATGACCACTCCCGCACACCCCGGCCGCATGCTGTTCGTGAACATGCCCGTGGCGGACCTCGAGCTCAGCAAGGCGTTCTTCGCCAAGCTCGGGTTCAGCTTCAACCCGATGTTCACCGACGAGACCGCCGCCTGCATGATGGTCGGCGAGCACGCCTTCGTCATGCTGCTCAGCCGCGAGAAGTTCGCGGAGTTCGCGAAACTGCCGATGGCCGATCCCACCACGCACACGCTGGCGCTGTACTGCTTCAGCGTGTCGTCCCGCGACGAGGTCGATACGGTCAGCGCCGCTGCGCTCGCGGCGGGCGGCTCCAAGGCGGATGACGCCGAGGACTACGGCTTCATGTACTCGCGCAGCTTCTTCGACCTCGACGGCCACGGCTGGCAGGTCATGTGGATGGACCCGGCGGCGGCGGAGCAGGGCCCCGAGGCGTTCGCGGCCTCCGCGCAGGACACCGACACCCCGGCCTGAGCCACCGCGTTCCGCACGTGCGCCGTCGCCGTGCGGCCGACCGCCACGCCGCGAGCACCTGCTGGACAGGGAGAACGAAATCCAACGGAGCAAGTCCACGGGACACCCGCTCTCGGGCACTGCCCGCCGGATGCTCGACACGACATACCGGAAGTGGCTGAGACAAGCGAGGCCAAGGGCTGTCCATGTTGTGCACGACCGCTCGCGAAGACTGTGCGGAGCAGCCCTTCCATGCCCCGCGCGCGAGACACCGGATCGGAGTCCATGACCGACACTCCCGACCCCCGGGCGGCTCCGGCCCGGCAGATGTGGCCGTTGTACGCGGCCGGATTCACCACCGCGTTCGGCGCCCACGGCATCGCCGCGAACCTCGGCGGCCACGGGAGCGGCGCGGTCACCTCGCTGATGGCGCTCGGCGGGCTGCTCGCCCTGTACGACGGCGCCGAGGTGCTGCTCAAACCGGTCTTCGGCACGCTCGCGGACCGTGTCGGGGCCCGTCCCGTCCTGCTCGGTGGGCTCATCGCGTTCTCCGCCGCCTCCGCCGTGTACGCGCTGGCGGACAGCCCCGGATTGCTGTGGGCGGCGCGCCTCGGTCAGGGCGCCGCCGCGTCCGCCTTCTCGCCCTCGGCCTCCGCGCTGGTCTCCCGACTCAACCCTGCGGCGAAGCAAGGCAGGGCTTTCGGCAGTTACGGCTTCTACAAGTCCGTCGGCTACACCCTCGGCCCGCTGCTCGGCGGAGTGCTCGTGTGGGCCGGCGGGCTACGGCTGTTGTTCACGGTCCTGGCGGTGCTGGGCGCGGCGGTCGCCGTGTGGGCGGCGCTCGCCGTTCCGGTGGTGCCGCCGCTGGCGAAGGCCCGGCAGACCGTGTTCGACCTTGCCAGGCGACTGACACACCCGGATTTCCTGCGTCCGACCGCCGCGCTGGCCGCCGCGACCGCCGCCCTGTCCGTCGGCGTGGGCTTCCTGCCCGTCTCGGGGCGGGCGGCCGGCCTCGGCACGGTCGCGACCGGGGCGGCCGTGTCGGTGCTCGCGGCCTGTGCCGCTGTCGTCCAGCCCCGGGCCGGACGCGCTCTGGACGCCGGACGCCTCACCGCGCGCGATGGCATCATGGCCGGGCTGCTGCTCGCCGCCGCGGGTTTGGGCTGCGCGACCCTGCCGGGCGTACCGGGGGTGCTGTCCGGCGCGGCCCTGATCGGCACCGGAACCGGCCTGATCACCCCCCTCGGCTTCGCGGCTCTGGCCGCCTCGACTCCCGCCGAGCGGCTCGGCCAGACCATGGGTGCCGCCGAGCTCGGCCGCGAACTCGGCGACGCGGGCGGCCCGTTGCTCGTCGCAGCCGTCGCCACGCTCACTACCCTCGACCACGGTTACGCGACTCTGGCCGTGGTCCTCGCTCTCGCACCCGCGACCGCTCTCGTACGCCGTGCCGCCGGGCTGCGTACCTCCCGCTGACCGGCTCAGCAGGGCACGTCGAGCGTGACCGCTGCTCCAGTGGCTCCCGTAGCTCGCGGTGGGATGTTCTCGGCGTGGGCCGTTCCGCCGTGTGAGGCCGCGACCGCCGCCACGAGCGCCAGGCCCAGGCCCGCGCCGGGCGTGGTGCGGCTCGCCTCGGCGCGGCTGAAGCGGTCGAAGGCGTGCGGCAGGAAGTCCGGCGGGAAGCCAGGTCCTTCGTCGGAGACCGACAAGGACAGACGGCCGTCGTGCGTCTCGACGCACACCACTATGGCGCCGCGGCCGTGGCGCAGGGCGTTGTCGAGGAGGGTGCCCACGGCCGGTTCCAGCCAGCGGGGGTCGACCCGCACGGTGGTGTGGTCGTACGTGACGGTCAGGGTGCGACCGTCACGTTCCGCGGCCGTCCGGTACTGCGCGCAGGTGTCGTCGAGGAGGCGGTCGAGGGTGATCGGGACGCGTTGGACGCGTTCGCCGCTGCCGAGCTGTTCGAGGTCGAGGAGGACATTGGCGAGGGTGACCAGGCGGCGCGCCTCGGCGTCGACGGCGTGCAGGGTCTCGGTCAACTCCTCGGCGGTGCGCGGCCGGTGCAGGGCGACGTCGAGTTCGGCGCGCATGAGAGTGAGCGGGGTGCGCAGCTCATGGCTGGCGTCCGCGATGAACTGGTGTTCGCGGGCGGCCGAGGGGGCCAGTCGGTCGAGCATCCGGTTGAGGGTGTGCCCGAGCCGGGTGATCTCGTCGTCGCGGTCGGTCGGCACTTCCAGCCGCAGTCCCGGTGACGCGTCGGCGCCGTCGGCGAGGGCCGCGGCACCCACCCGGTAGCGCTCGACCGGACGCAGGGCGGCTCGGGCGGTGCGATAGCCGACATACGAGGCTGCCAGCAGCGTGAGCCCCGAGGCGAAGGCGAGCTGGGCGAGGAGCTCGCGCAGCGCCTCGTCACGGTGGCCTCGCTGGACGGCCGCGATGACGATGCGCCGCTGCCCGTCGGCGGTCACCCGATCCGCCCGCAGGCGCAGGGTGCCGTCGGTGATGGGCAGCAGGGCACCTATGTCACGCCGGACGACGGCTCCGTGCGCGGCAGCCACCCGTTCAGCCGGCGTGAGCAGTCGCTGATCGCGGAAGGCGGGGCTGGAGCGCAGCACCCGGCCGTCCGTGTCGAGGACCTGACGCACACTGCCGTTCGGGCCGGCCGGCAGATCCTGGCCGTGTCCGACGTGCTGTCCATGCTCGACGGTCTTGCCGACGAGCGCGTTGAAGCGGTTACCCCCGACCAACTGGCGATCGCGGACACTGATCTCAACTCGGCCGTCTTGTCATGGATGATCGCGCGCCCTGACGGCGTCGATCCCGGAGTCGGAGCGCCCCGCCGGAGCCATGCCTTGACCACTGCTCGCCGTCGGACGCCTGTGAGCCCCCTTCCCGGTCAGGTAAGGGGGCTCACAGGTCACGCAAAAGCCGATCCGAACCCTCAGACCCACTCCACCTCAGAAACGATGTGCAGCGAAGCCTCAGGGCCCGGCAGCGGCGTCCGGAGGGGCGCTGACGGCGCCGACGGGCGAGGGAGCGAGACGCCGGCCGCGGACAGTGCAGCCGTCACCTCGTCCTCGCTAGCCCCCGCCAGCGCCTCAATCACCCGATCGAGTGCCCCGCTCACGTCAGTGAGAGTGACCGCTCGATGCCGGCGTCGGACCCGCGTTCTTGACCGTCAGAGGCAGCAACTTCTTGCCGGTCGGGCCGATTTGTATGGCCGTGTCCATCTGGGGACACACACCGCAGTCGAAGCACGGCGTCCAGCGGCAGTCCTCGACCTCGGTTTCGTCGAGGGAGTCCTGCCAGTCCTCCCAGAGCCAGTCCTTGTCGAGGCCCGAGTCGAGGTGGTCCCAGGGCAGGACCTCCTCGTAGGTGCGCTCGCGGGTGGTGTACCAGTCGACGTCCACGCCGAAGTCGGGGAGGGTCTTGTCGGCGCACCGCATCCAGCGCTCGTACGAGAAGTGCTCGCGCCAGCCGTCGAAGCGGCCGCCGTCCTCGTAGACGGCGCGGATGACGGAGCCGATGCGCCGGTCGCCGCGGGAGAGCAGGCCCTCGACGATGCCCGGCTTGCCGTCGTGGTAGCGGAAGCCGATCGAGCGGCCGTACTTCTTGTCGCCGCGGATCTTGTCGCGGAGCTTCGTGAGGCGGGCGTCCGTGTCCTCGGCGGAGAGCTGCGGTGCCCACTGGAACGGGGTGTGGGGCTTGGGAACGAACCCGCCGATGGACACCGTGCAGCGGATGTCGTTCTGACCGGAGACCTTGCGGCCCTCGGCGATCACGTTCATCGCCATGTCGGCGATCTGCATGACGTCGTCGTCCGTCTCCGTCGGCAGGCCGCACATGAAGTACAGCTTCACCTGACGCCAGCCGTTGCCGTAGGCGGTGGAGACGGTCCGGATGAGGTCCTCTTCCGAGACCATCTTGTTGATGACCTTGCGCATGCGCTCGGAGCCGCCCTCGGGGGCGAAGGTCAGACCCGAGCGCCGGCCGTTGCGGGTCAGTTCGTTGGCGAGGTCGACGTTGAAGGCGTCCACACGGGTGGAGGGGAGGGAGAGGCCGATCTTGTCCTCCTCGTACCGGTCGGCCAGGCCCTTGGCGATGTCGCCGATCTCCGAGTGGTCCGCGGACGACAGGGAGAGCAGGCCGACCTCCTCGAAGCCCGTCGCCTTGAGGCCCTTCTCCACCATCTCGCCGATGCCCGTGATGGAGCGCTCGCGCACCGGGCGGGTGATCATGCCCGCCTGGCAGAAGCGGCAACCGCGGGTGCAGCCGCGGAAGATCTCCACCGACATGCGCTCGTGGACGGTCTCCGCGAGGGGCACCAGGGGCTGCTTCGGGTAGGGCCACTCGTCGAGGTCCATCACCGTGT
The DNA here is from genome assembly GCF_042888885.1 of Streptomyces sp. NPDC002742. Lineage (NCBI taxonomy): Bacteria > Bacillati > Actinomycetota > Actinomycetes > Kitasatosporales > Streptomycetaceae > Streptomyces > Streptomyces sp. NPDC002742. The sequence continues at coordinate 495,817 of NZ_JBIAQF010000003.1, read as the reverse complement.
GCTTGGAGACGCGCCACGGGACGCCCGACTTGTTCGGGACCACGCGGGCGATCCGGCCGTCGGGGAGGTACTCGACGTCGTAGAAGGCCGGGATGTAGACGTTGCCCGTCTTCGCCAGGCGGAAGAGGACCTCTTCGCGGCCTCCGGGGCGGCCCTCGGCCTTCCAGCCGCGGATGATCTCCGTCATGTCGAGCACGGCCTGCTCGCCGTCGCCGATGACCGCCGCGTCGATGAAGTCGGCGATCGGCTCGGGGTTGAAGGCCGCGTGGCCGCCCGCCAGGACGATCGGGTCGTCCAGCGTGCGGTCCTTGGACTCCAGCGGGATGCCCGCCAGGTCAAGGGCGGTCAGCATGTTCGTGTAGCCCAGCTCCGTGGAGAAGGACAGGCCGAACACGTCGAAGGCCTTCACCGGGCGGTGGCTGTCCACCGTGAACTGCGGGACCCGGTGCTCGCGCATCAGCTCCTCGAGGTCCGGCCAGACGCTGTACGTGCGCTCGGCGAGGACGCCCTCGCGCTCGTTCAGCACCTCGTAGAGGATCATGACGCCCTGGTTGGGCAGGCCGACCTCGTAGGCGTCGGGGTACATAAGTGCCCAGCGGACGTCACAGGAGTCCCACGGCTTGACCGTGGAATTGAGCTCTCCGCCGACGTACTGGATCGGCTTCTGCACATGCGGGAGCAGAGCTTCGAGCTGTGGGAAGACCGACACGGCGGTTTCGGCAGGCATCTCGCGAACCTTCGTGAGCTGATGGGGGGTGACCATCTAGCGTAACGCGGCCGGAGGGACTCGCCGCACCGCTGGACGTGATCCGCCCCCGGACACCACCGGACGGACACCGCCCCGGCCGCCTCCCGGGCCCGGGAGGCACCACCGGAGGGACGGACGCTCCCCGGTTCCGCCGCCTCCCCCGTTTCCCCCGCTCACCCCATGCGCCTCCCGCCTCCGCCTTCCGGCCGTACGGTCAGACGGACATCTGCCCCTCGATCGCCTCCCAGGCCTCCGGCAGCGCCGCCTCTGCCGTCGCCGCGCGCTGTTCCTCACGGCCGTAGAGCACCCCGTAGGTGAACGAGCTCTCCCCCGCCGCGTGGGCCAGGGCCGACAGTTCCCGCAGGGCCCCGCGGGTCATCACGCTGTCCTGGTGGTCGCCGAGCAGGGTCTGCAGCGACTTCATCGACTTGACCAGACCTGCGGCCGGCCCGCCCAGGGCCGGGGCGGCGGCCTCGGCGGCGTAACGGGTGCGTTTGGCCTTCTTGCGGGCGTCGTGCATCGCCTGGTCGCGGCCGGCGCCCGGCGGCCGGTCGAGAGCCTGGACGACGAGGTCGGCGACCTTGCCGAAGTCCTTGCGGACGGCCTTCGCGATCACCTTCGCGGGGTCACCCGCGGCCGCTTTGAGCAGCGGCGGGTCGGCCACGAGCGCGTCGAGCGCGGTCAGCAGCGCCATGTAGCGCTTTCCGTCCAGCACGGCGATCAGGCGGCGCCGGGAGCCGCCGTGGCGGGCGTGCGCCCAGGTGCGCAGCCGGGTGCGGACAGGTCCGGAGAGCAGGGTGCGGGGCAGCCGGCCGAGGGCCTCGGTGAGCCGTTCGGTGAGGACTTCCTGGTCGCGGTCGACGCCGAGCTCACCGGCCAGCCATTTCAGTTCGTCGCCGATCGGGTCGGTGACGGCGCGGTCGAGGATCTTCCCGTACGAGCGGAAGGTGCTGCGCATCCGGCGGGTGGCGACGCGCATGCTGTGCACGGAGTCGTGGACGTCGCGGCGGACGGCCGGATCGAGCTCGACCATGGCGTCGTACTGGGCGCGGAGGTAGGCGAGGACGTGGTCGCCCGCGGTGACCGGCTCCTTCTCGGGGGCGGGCTTCTTGGCGCGCTTCCCGGTCTCGCCCAGCGCCTTCGCCAGTTTGGAGGAGGAGGCGGAGCGGCTCAGTCCGGCTTTGCGGAGCTTCTTCTCGACCTTGTCGAGGAAGGCGGGGTCGCCGTCGTCCGCGAGTTCCACCTCGATCTCGGTCCACGCGGCGGTGCCCTTGCCTCCGCCGAGCCGTTCCGCGCGGACCCGGTCGAGGCTGACCTCGGCGAGCAGGGCGCCGGAGCCGTCGACGAGGTGGCGGATGTCGCGGGCCGACCGCAGGCGTACGAGGGGGACGAGCTCGGCGTCGCGCACCCGGGAGCGGACGAGTCCGGACAGTGCGCGGGGCACGGTGTCGGAGAGGGGGGCCTGGATCTCGTCGCGTACGCCCTCGGAGACGGGGAGCTTGAGATGCCAGCCCGCGTCGGCGCCACCGGTGCGGCGGCGCAGGGTGAGGGAGGCGGCGGCGAGGCGCTGGTCGGGCGTGTCGTAGTAGGTCGCGTCGAGTTCGGCGACGCCCTTGTCGACTACGCCCGCGACTCCGGGGACGCCGCTCAGGTCCGGCAGTTCGGTGCCGCCCTCGGCCGCGGCACCTTCGTACTTACGCTCGATCTCGCGCTTCGTGTCCGCCATGAACTGAATCTAGACGCGTTTGCATGCCCTGGGCAGTACCCAATCGGCCCCGGCTCGGCCAGAGGATGTCTTTTGCCGTTGGGCCGGGTGTCACCTCATGTTCCGTGAGGCGGCACCCGGCCTTCGGTGTCTCGGGCAGGCTAGGCCGACATCGGGCGTTGCACTCTGATCGACTGCAAGAGACCGATCGCGACCCAGACCGCGAACATGGAGGATCCTCCATAGGACACGAACGGTAGGGGCAGACCGGCGACCGGCATGATCCCGAGGGTCATGCCGATGTTCTCGAAGGCCTGGAAGGCGAACCAGGCGATGATCCCGGCGGCGACGATCGTGCCGTAGAGCTCGGTCGTCTCGCGGGCGATGCGGCAGGCACGCCACAGGACCACGCCGAGGAGCAGCAGGATGAGGCCCGCGCCCACGAAGCCCAGTTCCTCGCCGGCGACGGTGAAGACGAAGTCCGTCTGCTGCTCGGGCACGAACTGGCCGGTCGTCTGCGAGCCGTGGCCGAGGCCGGTGCCGAAGAGGCCGCCGGAGCCGATGGCGATGCGGGCCTGGTTGGTGTTGTAACCGACGCCGGCCGGGTCGAGATCCGGGTTGGCGAAGGCCGCGAAGCGGTTGATCTGGTACTCGTCGAGGACGTGCAGCCGCCAGGCGGCGACCGCGCCGAGGGCGCCCGCGCCGATGAGGCCGAACACCCAGCGGTTGGAGGCGCCGGAGGAGAGCAGCACACCGAGCACGATGACGACCGCGACCATGATCGTGCCGAGGTCGGGCATGAGCAGCACGATCATCATCGGGACGGCGGCGAGGCCCAGCGCCTGTACCACCGTGCGGTGGTCGGGGTACGGCTTGTCGCCCGCGTCCACCCGCGTGGCCAGCAGCATCGCCATGCCCAGGATGATCGTGATCTTGATGAACTCGGCGGGCTGGAGCGACAGGCCGCCCGCGACGAGCCAGTTGCGCTGGCCGTTGATCGTCGCGCCGAGCGGGGTCAGCACGAGCAGGATCATGAAGACCGAGAACCCGTACAGGATCGGCACGGCCGTGCGCAGGGTGCGGTGGCCGAGCCAGATCGTGCCGATCATCAGGCCGATGCCGATGCCGGTGTTCATCAGATGGCGGATGAGGAAGTAGTACGGGTCGCCCTGGTTGATCTCGGTGCGGTTGCGGGTCGCCGAGTAGACGAGGGCCGAGCCGATCAGCGAGAGCGCGACGGCCGACAGCAGTATCGGCCAGTCGAGCCGGCGGGCGAGCGAGTCGCGGGCGAACAGACGTGTCCAGCCCGCGCGCTCGGGTCCGTACCCGGAGACGGAGAAGTTGTTGGCTCCGGTCATGTCAGGATCCTCAGCACCTTGGTCGCCGCCCTCGTCATGTCAGGATCCTCTTTCCCCGCCTCTTCGGCGGGTGGGCCCTACGCCTCCGGGTGACGCGGTTTCCGGCGCTGGGCGAGGCGGTGGTGCCGGCGGGCAGCTGCTGGCCGGTGGTGGCGTCCTTGGGGGCCTGGCTGGCCTGCTGGTCCTTGGCCGGGTCCTTGGAGATGGCCGGGGCGTCGATCGAGCCGTCGGTCTGGATCTTCGGCAGGCTCTTCTGCGGGGACGGCAGCAGGGCCTTCTTCTTGTCGATGGCGCCGTCGGCGGAGACTCCGTAGAGGGCGTTGTAGATCTTGCGCACGGCCTCACCGGACGCTCCCGAGCCCGTACCGGCCTGGGAGATCGTCATGATGATCGTGTAGTCCTTGGAGTACGTGGCGAGCCAGGACGTCGTCTGCTTGCCGTAGACCTCGGCGGTACCGGTCTTGGCGTGCAGCGGGATCTTGTCCTGCGGCCAGCCGCCGAACTTCCAGGCGGCGGTACCTCGGGTGACGACACCCGCGAAGGCCTCGTTCATGCCCTTGAGCGTCGCCTTGCTGACCGGCAGCTTGCCGTTCACCTTCGGCTTGATCTCCTGGACGCTCCTGCCGTCGGCGCTGACGATCGCCTTGCCGATGGTCGGGGCGTACAGGGTGCCTCCGTTGGAGACCGCCGAGTAGATGGCGGCTTCCTGGACCGGGGTGACGAGGGTGTCACCCTGGCCGATGGAGTAGTTGATCGAGTCGCCCTCGCGCATCTTGTTGCCTTCGAGGCAGTTCTCGTACTCGATCCGCTGGACGTAGGTGCCGCCCTTCTTGCCGGTCTTGCACCAGGCGTCCTTGTTGGCCTTCCAGTAGTTCAGCTTCCACTTGCGGTCCGGGACGCGGCCGGTGACCTCGTTGGGGAGGTCGATGCCGGTCTCCTGGCCGAGTCCGAACTGGTGCGCCGTCTTGTAGAAGTAGTCCTTGGGGGTCTTCTTCGGGTTGATGCCGCCGTCCTTCTTCCACTCGTTGTCGGCGAGTCCGTAGAAGACGGTGTCGCAGGAGACCTCCAGCGCCCGGCCGAGCGAGATCGGGCCGAAGCTCTCTCCCTCGAAGTTCTTGAAGACCTGGCTGCCGACGGAGTACGAGCTGGTGCACGGGTAGTGCCCGTCGAAGGAATATCCGGCCTGGACCGCGGCGGCGGTGGAGACCACCTTGAACGTCGAACCGGGGGCCGACTGGCCCTGGGTGGCCCGGTTCAGCAGCGGGTAGTTGGACTTCTTGCCGGTGAGCGCGGTGTAGTCCTTGCCGGAGATGCCGCCGACCCAGGCGTTCGGGTCGTACGTCGGCTGGGAGGCCATGGCGACGACACGGCCGGTCTTGGCCTCCATCACCACGACCGCGCCGGAGTCGGCCTTGTAGTTCTCGCCGGTGATCTTGTCGAACTGGGTCCGGGCGACCTTCATCGCGTAGTCCAGCTCGTACTCGGCGACGCGCTGGACGCGGGCGTCGATGCTGGTGACGAGGTTGGCGCCGGGCTCGGCCTTGTCGCTCTTGGCCTTGCCGATGACGCGGCCGAGGTTGTCGACCTCGTAGCGGGTGACGCCGGCCTTGCCGCGCAGGGCCTTGTCGTACTGGCGCTCCAGGCCGGAGCGGCCGACCTGGTCGGAGCGCAGGTAGGGCGAGTCGGTGTCCTTGGCCTTGGTGATCTCGTCGTCGGTGACGGGCGAGAGGTAGCCGAGCACCTGCGCGGCGTTGGACTTGCCGGGTGCCGCGTACCGGCGTACCGCCTCCGGCTCGGCGGTGATGCCGGGGAAGTCCTCGGAGCGTTCGCGGATCTGCAGGGCCTGGCGCGGGGTGGCCTTGTCGGTGATGGGGATCGGCTGGTAGGGCGAGCCGTTCCAGCACGGTTGCGGCGTCTTGGCGTCGCAGAGGCGGACCTTCTGGATGACGTCCTCGGGCTTGAGGCCCAGCACGCCGGCGAGCTTGGTGAGGACGGCTTTCCCGTCGTCCGCCATCTTCAGCAGGTCGGTGCGCGAGGCGGAGACCACGAGCCGGGTCTCGTTGTCCGCGATCGGAACGCCCCGGGCGTCCAGGATCGAGCCCCGTACGGCGGGCTGGACGACCTGCTGGACGTGGTTGCCGGAGGCTTCCTTGGCGTACTGGTCGCCGTTGCGGATCTGGAGGAACCAGAGGCGTCCGCCGAGGGTACCGAGGAGGGAGAGTACGAGAATCTGGATGACGACGAGCCGGATCTGGACCCGTGGGGTCCGACCGGTCTCGGGGATATTTGTCATTGGTGCTGCCTCCCCCTCTCAGTGTGTGTACGAGTCATACGAGTACACGGCGAACCTGTGCGTCCCGACACCGCGGTCGGTCAAGTCCCGCGACCCGCGCGGCGCTTGAGCTGTCGGCCGGACGGCGCTCGTCGCTGTCGTCACAGCCGCTTGACCCCCTTGATGCGTCCGGCGCGGGCGACCCGTGCCTTGGCGGCCTTCACGCGCAGTCCGCTGCGCTGGCTGCCGATGCGCAGGCCGGTGCCGCCGGAGGACAGCCAGCCCGACGCGACGTCGGCCGCCTTGGACGCCGAACCGCCCTCGGAGAGCGGATCGTTCTCGGCGCGCCTTGCGAGCGCCATCAGCACCGGGACGACGAAGGGCGCGAGCAGCAGGTCGTAGACGGCGGCGGTGAGCAGCAGGCTTCTGAGCCCCACATGGCGGGCGGCGGTGTCGCCGACGAGGGCGCCGACGCCCGCGTAGAGCACGGTGGAGCCGATCGCGGCGGCGACGACCACGACCATGGGTCCGGTGGCCGATTTGAGTCTGCCGTTCTCGGGCTTGGCGAGGCCGGCGAGATAGCCGACGACGCAGAGCACGAGGGCGTAGCGCCCGGCGGCGTGGTCGGCGGGTGGGGCGAGGTCGGAGAGGAGACCCGCGCCGAAGCCGATGAGCGCGCCGCCGACATGGCCGTAGACCATGGCGAGGGCGAGCACGGTCAGCAGCACCAGGTCCGGGACGGCGCCCGGGAGATGGAGTCGGGCAAGAACGCTCACCTGGATCACCAGGGCGACGACCACCAGGGTGACGGAGAGCAGCATCCGGTTGAAACGCATGGGATTCGGCTCCTCCTGCTACTGCTGCTGGCCGAGGACGGGGGCGCTCGCCGAGGGGGTGACCGTCACGGTCACGGTCGGCGTGGGCGTCGGTCTGGGTTTCGGCGGCAGCACGGTGTCGCGCGGGTCGCTCTTGGGTGCCGCCACGACGACGCCGACGATGTCGAGCTTGGTGAACGAGACGAACGGCGTCACGTAGATCGTGCGGGTCAGGTCGCCGCCGGAGGGGTCGACTCGGGAGACGACGCCGACGGGGACGCCGGGCACGAACGGCTTGTCGGACTGCGAGCCGAAGGTGACCAGCCGGTCGCCCTTCTTGATCTTCGCCTTGGCGTTGAGGAGTTCGACGCGCAGCGGGCGGTCGCCCTGCCCCGAGGCGAAGCCGAGTTCGTCGCTCGACTCCATGCGGGTGCCGACGGTGAAGTCGGGGTCGTTCGCGAGGAGCACGGTCGCGGTGTCGGGGCCGACGGTGGTGACCCGGCCGACCAGTCCGTCGCCGTTCAGGACGGTCATGTCGCGCTGGATGCCGTCGTTGGCGCCGACGTCGATGGTGACGGTCCAGGAGAAGCCCTGGGCCGCCCCTATGGCGATCACCTCGGCACCCTTGATGCCGTACTGGCCCTCGCCCGCCACCTTGATCATCTTGTCGAGCTGCTTGAGGCGGCTGCGGTTGCGGTCGTCGCTGCCGAGCCTCGCCTTCAACGCCGCGTTGTCGTGCTCCAGTTGGGCGAGACGGTCGTGCCGTCCGCCCGAGTCGCGGACCGCGGAGATCGCGTTGCCGACGGGGTCGACCGCGGACGACACCCCGTTCTCGATCGGGCCGAAGACCGTCGCGGCGGCCTGGCGGGCACCGTCGACCGGTGAGTCCTGCCCGCCGCGGATGTCCACCGTGATCAGTGCGAACGCGATGGCGATCAGCAGCACCAGGAGCAGCCGGCTCTCTCGTGTGTCCCTCACGTGCGGCGGCCGTGCCTTCCTCGTCGTAATGAGTCAACAGGGGCGCACCCTGGGCGAGAAGGACGCCCACGGTGCGATGAGGCTGGGTGGTGGGGGGTGTGACGGGGTGGCTGTTATGGGGGAGGTTATGACTCTATGTCGCAGGAGTTTATGCCTCCATACCAACGATCCGCCGCACGAGAAGGGGTGATCTCGTACGGCGGAATCGAAGTGTTACTTCATCTGCGCGGCTGGGCGTCCAGAACCTGCTGGAGCGCCTCGAACTCCTCGACACACTTGCCGGAGCCGAGCGCCACGCTGTCCAGCGGGTCCTCCGCGATGTGGATCGGCATGCCGGTCTCGCGGCGCAGTCGCTCGTCCAGACCGCGCAGCAGGGCCCCGCCGCCGGTCAGAACGATTCCGCGGTCCATCACGTCACCGGAGAGCTCGGGCGGACACTTGTCGAGCGTCGTCTTCACGGCGTCGATGATCGCGTTGACCGGCTCCTCGATCGCCTTGCGGACCTCCGCCGCGGAGATGACGACCGTCTTGGGCAGTCCGGACACCAGGTCCCGGCCGCGGATTTCGGTGTGCTCGTCGGTGTCGAGGTCGTACGCCGAACCGATCGTGATCTTGATCTGCTCGGCCGTCCGCTCACCGAGAAGGAGGCTGTACTCCTTCTTGATGTGCTGGATGATCGCGTTGTCCAGCTCGTCACCCGCGACGCGGATGGACTGGGCGGTGACGATGCCACCGAGCGAGATGACCGCGACCTCGGTGGTGCCGCCGCCGATGTCCACCACCATGTTGCCCGTGGCCTCGTGGACCGGCAGGCCGGCGCCGATGGCCGCGGCCATGGGCTCCTCGATGATGTGCACCTGGCGGGCGCCGGCCTGGGACGACGCCTCGATGACGGCACGGCGCTCGACTCCCGTGATGCCCGAGGGCACACAGACGACGACACGGGGGCGGGCGAGGTAGCGCCGCTTGTGGATCTTCAGGATGAAGTAGCGGAGCATGCGCTCGGTGATCTCGAAGTCGGCGATGACGCCGTCCCTCAGCGGGCGCACGGCAACGATGTTGCCCGGCGTCCGCCCGATCATCTTCTTCGCTTCCGCGCCGACCGCGAGGATCCCGCCGGTGTTGGTGTTGATCGCGACGACGGACGGCTCGTTGAGTACGATCCCGCGACCCCTGACGTACACCAGCGTGTTGGCGGTCCCGAGGTCGACAGCCATGTCACGGCCGATGAACGACATTGAGTTCCCCATCAGGATTCGTCTGGCCTTCCCAAGTGGAGCTTTGACGGCTTTTTAGGACGGCGAGGTTGGTGCAGCGACGTGAATGCTTCCATCGTAGACGCGCATACACGAACACGGCGCGAGGGTCTTCGCCATTGTCAGCAGATGGCGGGCCGACTTGCTTGTGGAGACGGGCCATCGGGGTCACGCGTTCCCTCGATCAGCACGCATATGCCACGGGACGGCCGGATTTTTCACGGCCGTCCCAGGTCAGACTGTCCGAGCGGCGCTGACGCCGTCTCAGAAAATATCTTTTGGATGTACTGCCCGACGCGGTCCGCGGATCGTCCGGGCGACCTCGCCGAGACCGCCCGCGACCTCGGACGCGACTGTCCGTGCGCATGACGGTGACCGTCCGTGCGCGCGGGCGCGCACGCGAGGTCGGCGTCCGTACGCTCAGGCGCGGCCGGGGAAGAAGATCTTCACCTCGCGCTCGGCGGACTCCTCGGAGTCGGAGGCGTGGATCAGGTTCTCGCGGACGATGACGCCGTAGTCACCGCGGATGGAACCGGGGGCGGCGGCGATCGGGTCGGTCGGTCCGGCCAGGGCGCGCACGCCCTCGATGACCCGCTCGCCCTCGACGATCAGCGCCACGACCGGGCCGGAGGCCATGAACTCGACCAGCGGCTCGTAGAAGGGCTTGCCCTTGTGCTCGCCGTAGTGCTGCTCCAGCGTGTCCTGGTCCAGGGTCCGCAGCTCCAGCGCGGTGATCTGCCAGCCGGCCTTGCGCTCGATGCGGCTGATGATCTCGCCGGTCAGGCCGCGACGGACGGCGTCGGGCTTGAGAAGGACGAGGGTGCGCTGGCTCACGGGATGGCTCCTTCGGGTCACACTTGTGCGGATGACCGAGGCTACAGGGCGTGTCAGGGTGGCTGTCGCACAGTGTCGGGTGATACCGGCACACGCGCCTGTCCGCCGGTGCCGCGCGCCGGGGCGCGGGTGCCGCGCCCCGGAGTGCGGGTGCCGCGCGTAGGAGTGCGGGTGCCGCGCGCAGGAGTGCGGGTGCCACGCGCAGGAGTGCGGGTGCCACATCACACGCGGGAGTGCGGGTGCCGCGCGCCGGGGCGCCTCGGAGGGCTGGGGCAAGCCCCCGACACCAGCGCCGGCGGCGACAGCGGCGTCAGGCCGGCACACGTGCTCGCCCGCCCGCGCCCGACCGTCACACGCTTGCGCCCGACCGTCGCACGGCCCGCGCCCGTCCGGGCCACGTCTAGGCCGGGTTGCCGCCAGGCTCGGCCTTGGCCGGGGCCTGCGGCTGCGGCTGCGGCTGCGCCTGCGCGGCGAACCTGGCCTTGGCCTCGTCGATCTTCCGGCCGTAGTGGACCGAGGCCCACCACAGGGCGGCGAAGGCCGCGCCCAGGACGAACATCGACGGGACGACGAAGCCGCCGGCGATCAGCAGGATCTGCAGGGCCCAGCCGAGCTGGACCCCGCCGGGCCGCGTGATCATGCCGCACAGCAGCACGCTCAGCGCCATCAGGACCCCGCAGACCGTCCAGACCGTGGCCGTGGACAGATCGGGTTCCTTCATGGCGACGAGCCCGGCGAAGCCGATGACGAAGAACTCGCCGATCAGCGTGGAAGCACAGAGCGTACGCACGGGAGTCAGCCCTTCCCCAGGAGCAGTCGGACCTCGCCGACCGTGATGACGGATCCGGTGACCAGTACGCCCCCGCCCGCGAACTCGCCCTCTTCCTCGGCGAGCGTGATCGCGGCCTCCAGGGCGTCGTCCAGCCGCGGTTCGACCTGTACCCGGTCCTCACCGAAGATCTCGACGGCGATCCCGGCCAGTTCGTCCGTGTCCATCGCACGGTGGCTGGAGTTCTGGGTGACGACCACCTCGGCGAAGATCGGCTCGAAGGCTTCGAGCAGCCCCCGGACGTTCTTGTCGCCGCTCGCGCCGACGACGCCGATCAGCCGGCTGAAGTCGAACACCTCGCTCACCGCCTCGGCGGTGGCGCGGGCACCCGCGGGGTTGTGCGCGGCGTCGAGCACCACGGTGGGCGAGCGCCGCACGATCTCCAGGCGGCCCGGCGAGGTGACCGCCGCGAACGCCTTGCGCACGGTGTCGATGTCGAGCCGCTGCGCGTGTGCCGAGCCGACGCCGAAGAACGCCTCGACCGCGGCGAGCGCCACGGCGGCGTTGTGCGCCTGGTAGGCGCCGTGCAGCGGCAGGAAGACCTCTTCGTACTCCCCGCCGAGGCCGCGCAGGGTGAGCAGCTGCCCGCCGACGGCGATCTGGCGCCCCACGACACCGAATTCGAGCCCCTCGCGGGCCACCGTCGCGTCGACCTCGACGGCCTTCTTCAGCAGCACCTGGGCCGCGTCGACCGGCTGCTGGGCCAGGATGACGGTGGCGTCCTGCTTGACGATGCCCGCCTTCTCGGTGGCGATCTCGCCGGGCGTCTCCCCGAGCCGGTCGGTGTGGTCGAGGTCGATGGGAGTCACGACGGCGACGGCCCCGTCGATCACGTTGGTGGCGTCCCAGCTGCCGCCCATGCCGACCTCGACGACGGCGACGTCCACGGGCGCGTCGGCGAAGGCGGCGTACGCCATGCCGGTGAGCACCTCGAAGAACGACAGCCGGTACTCCTGCTGCCCGTCGACCATCTCGATGTACGGCTTGATGTCGTTGTACGTCTCGACGAACCGCTCGGCGGGGATCGGCGCCCCGTCCAGGCTGATCCGCTCGGTGATCGACTGCACGTGGGGGCTGGTGTAGCGGCCGGTGCGCAGGGCGAAGGCGCTCAGCAGCGCCTCGATCATGCGGGCGGTGGAGGTCTTGCCGTTCGTGCCCGTGATGTGGATCGAGGGGTACGCGCGCTGCGGCTCACCCAGGACGTCCATCAGCGCCGCGATCCTGCTGACGGACGGCTCCAGCTTGGTCTCGCCCCAGCGGGTGGCGAGCTCGGCCTCCACCTCGCGCAGCGCCTTGTCCACCTCGGGGTCGGAGGGGCGCCCGGGTACGTCGGCCTGCGGGCCGCCACTGCCCTGCGTTCGCAGGGTGCGGCTGCCGGCCTCGATCACCGCGAGGTCGGGGTCTCGGTCGGTCTCGTTTGCCACGATCTCCTCGAAGAGGCCGTGCGGGTCACGAGGTTCCGGCTCGTCGGACGCGCTGCTGTCGTGCGGGGGGAGGTCGCTCACGGGGCCAGTCTACGGAGGCGGCGGGGTGTGGGGGCGTGTGGGGCCGCGTGGGGGTTTTCGCCCCCTCCGCCCCTACCCGTCCCGTAACGGGGGCGCTGCCCCCGGCCCCCCGCTCCTCAATCGCCGGAGGGGCTGATCCTCTCTCGTCCGGCGCTGGAAAGTCTTAGCCCGTCCGGCGATCGAGGACGAGGCCCTCGGGCCGAAGTGGGGGGCTGGGGCGCAGCCCCCGGGACGGGAGGGGCGGAGGGGGCGGAGGGGGTGGAGGGGGTGGAGGAAAGTCTGGCCGGGTACGGCGGAAGGCCCCGGGGCCGAACGGTCCGGGGCCTTCGTCACGCTCGTACGACGGGCGGTTACGCCTCGGGCAGCCGGTTCAGCTGCTCCTGGATGCGGGCGATGTCCTCGTCCGCCTTGGCGAGCCGGCCGCGGATCTTCTCCACGACGTTGTCCGGGGCCTTGGCCAGGAACGCCTCGTTGCCGAGCTTGCCGTTCGCCTGGGCCTTCTCCTTCTCGGCGGCGGCGAGGTCCTTGGCCAGCCGCTTGCGCTCGGCGGCGATGTCGATCGTGCCCGACAGGTCGAGCGCGACCGTGGCGCCCGCCACCGGCAGCGTCGCCGTGGCCGAGAAGCTGTCGCCCTCCGGCTGGAGGCGCAGGAGCTGGCGGATGGCCGCCTCGTGCGGGGCCAGCGCGGTCCCGTCGAGGGTCAGCCGGGCCGGAACCCGCTGGCCGGGCTGGAGGCCCTGGTCGGCACGGAAGCGGCGGACCTCCGTGATGACCTGCTGGAGCTTCTCGATCTCCTGCTCGGCGGCGGTGTCGCGGAAGCCGCCCGCCGCCTCGGCACCCGGAACGGACACGGCCTTCGGCCAGTCCGCGATGACGACCGACTCGCCGCCCGTGAGGGTGGTCCAGAGGGTCTCCGTGACGAACGGGACGATCGGGTGCAGCAGCCGCAGCGTCACGTCCAGGACCTCGCCGAGGACCCGGCCGGAGACCTTCGCGGGCTCGCCGCCGGCCATGAACGTCGTCTTGGACAGCTCGACGTACCAGTCGAAGACCTCGTCCCACGCGAAGTGGAACAGCGCGTCCGACAGCTTGGCGAACTGGAAGTCGTCGTACAGGGCGTCGACTTCGGCGACCGTGGCGTTCAGCCGCGACAGGATCCAGCGGTCGGTGGCCGACAGCTCCTCGGCGGGCGGGAGGTCGCCCTCGACCGTCGCGCCGTTCATCAGCGCGAAACGGGTGGCGTTCCAGATCTTGTTGGCGAAGTTGCGTGAGCCCTGGACCCAGTCCTCGCCGATCGGCACGTCGACACCGGGGTTGGCGCCGCGCGCGAGCGTGAACCGCAGTGCGTCACTGCCGTACTTGTCCATCCAGTCCAGCGGATTGACCGCGTTCCCGAAGGACTTGGACATCTTCTTGCCGAACTGGTCGCGGACCATGCCGTGCAGGGCGATGGTGTGGAACGGCGGGGTGCCGTCCATCGCGTACAGGCCGAACATCATCATCCGGGCGACCCAGAAGAAGAGGATGTCGTAGCCGGTGACCAGGACGGAGTTCGGGTAGAACTTCGCGAGGCTCTCGGTCTGTTCGGGCCAGCCGAGCGTGGAGAACGGCCACAGGCCGGAGGAGAACCAGGTGTCGAGGACGTCGGTGTCCTGGTGCCAGCCCTCGCCCGTCGGTGCCTCGTCGTCGGGACCGACGCAGACGATCTCGCCGTTCGGCCCGTACCAGACCGGAATCCGGTGGCCCCACCACAACTGCCGTGAGATGCACCAGTCGTGGAGGTTGTCGACCCAGTCGAAGTACCGCTTCTCCATCTCCTGCGGGTGGATCTTGACGCGGCCGTCGCGGACGGCGTCGCCCGCGGCCTTCGCCAGCGGACCGACCTTGACCCACCACTGCATGGACAGCCGCGGCTCGATGGTGGTCTTGCAGCGCGAACAGTGGCCCACGGAGTGGCTGTACGGCCTCTTCTCGGCGACGATCCGGCCCTCGGCGCGCAGGGCGGCGACGATGGCGGAACGGGCCTCGAGACGGTCCAGTCCCTGGAAGGGGCCGGAGACCGTGATGACCGCGTGCTCGTCCATGACGGCGATGTTGGGCAGGTTGTGGCGCTGCCCGATCTCGAAGTCGTTCGGGTCATGGGCGGGCGTCACCTTGACGGCGCCGGTGCCGAACTCGGGGTCGACGTGCTCGTCCGCGACGACCGGGATCGAACGCTCGGTCAGCGGAAGCCGGATGAGCTTGCCGATGAGGTGCTTGTACCGCTCGTCGCCGGGGTGAACGGCGACGGCGGTGTCACCGAGCATGGTCTCGGCGCGGGTGGTGGCGACGACGATGGAGTCGTCCCCCTCCCCGTACTTCATGGAGACCAGCTCGCCGTCGTCGTCCTGGTACTCGACCTCGATGTCCGAGATGGCGGTGAGGCAGCGCGGGCACCAGTTGATGATGCGCTCGGCGCGGTAGATCAGCTCGTCGTCGTAGAGCTTCTTGAAGATGGTCTGGACCGACTGGGAGAGACCCTCGTCCATGGTGAAGCGCTCGCGCGACCACGCGACGCCGTCACCGAGGCGGCGCATCTGCCCGGAGATCTGCCCGCCGGACTCGGCCTTCCACTGCCAGACGCGCTCGACGAACGCCTCCCGGCCGAGGTCGTGCCGCGACTTGCCCTCCTTGCCCAGCTCCCGCTCGACGACGTTCTGGGTGGCGATGCCGGCGTGGTCCATACCCGGCTGCCACAGCGTCTCGAAACCCTGCATGCGCTTGCGGCGCGTGAGGGCGTCGATGAGCGTGTGCTCGAAGGCGTGCCCGAGGTGCAGGCTGCCCGTGACGTTCGGCGGCGGGATGACGACCGTGAACGGAGGCTTGTCGCTCTTCGCGTCCGCCTCGAAGTAGCCGCGCTCCACCCAGCGCTCGTACAGCGGCCCCTCTACATCGGCCGGCGCGTACTGGGTCGGCAGTTCGGCGTTGGGCTCTGGTGGCTGCTGCTGAGCGTTTTCGGTCACGGGATCAGTTTAGAGGCGTCATGCCCCTGTCCCGAAACGCGATTACTTCGTAACGGTGCGGCCCCCGGGGGCTTGGGGGCGTGACCTGTACGCCAGGATGTTGGGAACGCATAAGTATCTGGAGGGGAACCCAGGAATGAGCTACAACCAGCCGGGCCCGTACGGCGGGCAGCCCGAGCAGCCCGGACCGTACGGTCAGCCGGGCCAGCCTGGCCCTTACGGCCAGCCGCCGCAGGCCCCGCAGCCCGGCTACGGCTACCCGCCCCAGGCTCCCCCCGCGCAGCCCGGCTACGGCTACCCCCAGCAGGCTCCCCAGGGCGTCCCGCCGCAGACCCCTCCGTACGGCCAGCCGCCCGCCTACGGACAGCAGCCTCCCTACGGCACGGTCCCGATGCCGCCCGAGCCGTCCGGCGGCAAGAAGCGGACGGGCCTGGTCATCGGCGGCGTCGCCGTGGTGGCGGTCGTCGCGGTGGCGTCGTACCTCCTGTTCGCCGGAAGCGCCAGCGGCAGCTCCGTGGCCGACGACGGCCCGCACAAGCTGACGACGCCGGCCTCGGTCCTCGGCGGCGAGTACAAGAAGTCCACCGCCGCCGCCGACGCCGGTGGCGGCATGACCAAGAACGATCTGAAGGACGCCCAGGGGTGGGGTGTGAAGAACCCCAAGGACGCCAACGCGACGTACCAGTCGGGCGACAAGAGCAACCCGCTCTCGATGAAGCAGCTCACGTTCGGCGGTGTCTGGGGAACCATCGACGACCCGGAGGCGACCGTCGACAACATGTTCGCCGGCATGAAGAAGGAGCAGCAGAAGCAGGGCTCCAAGGACGGCGAGTTCGTCGGGAGCCCGAAGGCGTACACGCCGAGCGCGCTCGACGGTGCCGTCCTCAAGTGCCAGGAGATCAAGGTCAAGAAC
The DNA here is from genome assembly GCF_042888885.1 of Streptomyces sp. NPDC002742. Lineage (NCBI taxonomy): Bacteria > Bacillati > Actinomycetota > Actinomycetes > Kitasatosporales > Streptomycetaceae > Streptomyces > Streptomyces sp. NPDC002742. The sequence continues at coordinate 479,602 of NZ_JBIAQF010000003.1, read as the reverse complement.
GACTCGGCGAGTTCGGGCGCCGGCCCCAGCTCGTTCACCCTGCCGATCTGCATCTGGGGCGACCACAGCACGATCGGTCTTGTGATGCCGTTCGACTACGCGAGCATCTTGTCCGGCAAGAGCAGCACCCCGGAGAGCGCGGCCGACATCGCCGCGAAGCTGCGCAAGGACGTCAGGGTCAAGATCTCCTGACGTCGGCCTCCCGCTGAAGGGCCCGGCGCCTTCACAGCGGTAGGCGGTGAGGGCAACAGACAAGGGGCGCCCGGCGATTGCTCGCCGGGCGCCCCTTCGTCGTAGAGGTGTCGCTACGCCGTCTTCTGCTCCCCCGGCCCCCGGCCCCGCGCGTCACGCGGGATAAGGGTCGGGTTGACGTTGCGCAGGACCACGTCCGCGGTGATGACCACGCGGGCCACGTCCTTGCGGGACGGGACCTCGTACATCACGGCCTGGAGGACTTCCTCCATGATCGCGCGCAGGCCTCGGGCGCCGGTCTGGCGGAGGATGGCCTGGTCGGCGATGGCCTCCAGGGCCTCACGCTCGAAGTCCAGCTCCACACCGTCGAGTTCGAAGAGGCGCTGGTACTGCTTCACCAGGGCGTTGCGCGGCTCGACCAGGATCTGGAGGAGTGCCTCGCGGTCCAGGTTGTGGACCGAGGTGATGACCGGGAGACGGCCGATGAACTCGGGGATCATGCCGAACTTGACCAGGTCCTCCGGCATGACGGCCTCGAACTGGTCCTTGGACTCCAGCTCGCGCTTCGAGCGGATCGTCGCGCCGAAGCCGATGCCCTTCGCGCCCGCCCTGGACTCGATGAGCTTCTCCAGGCCCGCGAAGGCACCGCCCACGATGAACAGGACGTTCGTCGTGTCGATCTGGATGAACTCCTGGTGCGGGTGCTTGCGTCCGCCCTGCGGCGGCACCGAGGCCGTCGTGCCCTCGAGGATCTTGAGCAGGGCCTGCTGGACGCCCTCGCCGGACACATCGCGGGTGATCGACGGGTTTTCGCTCTTACGGGCCACCTTGTCGATCTCGTCGATGTAGATGATCCCTGTCTCGGCCTTCTTGACGTCGTAGTCGGCGGCCTGGATCAGCTTCAGCAGGATGTTCTCGACGTCCTCGCCGACGTATCCCGCCTCCGTCAGCGCCGTCGCGTCGGCGATGGCGAACGGAACGTTCAGCATGCGCGCGAGGGTCTGGGCGAGGAGCGTCTTGCCCGAGCCCGTGGGGCCCAGCAGCAGGATGTTGGACTTCGCCAACTCGATTGCGTCCTCGCGGTTCTGGCCCGCGCTGTTCTCACCGGCCTGGACGCGCTTGTAGTGGTTGTACACCGCGACGGAGAGGGCCTTCTTGGCCGACTCCTGCCCGACCACATAGCCCTCGAGGAACTCGTAGATCTCGCGGGGCTTGGGGAGTTCCTCCCAGCGCACCTCGCTCGTCTCCGCGAGTTCTTCCTCGATGATCTCGTTGCAGAGATCGATGCACTCGTCGCAGATGTACACACCGGGGCCTGCGATGAGCTTCTTGACCTGCTTCTGGCTCTTGCCGCAGAACGAGCACTTGAGCAGATCGCCGCCGTCACCGATGCGTGCCACGGTGTGCTTCCCCTTCGCCTGGGAGACGCCTAGGTCCAGCGGCTCCTGGTGCTGCCTTATGTCCGACGGTACCTTGCCGAGCCCCTCGTCCGGGCCCCCCTTGGCACGGTTCACTTTGTCGTGGACCGTGCCAAGGAGCGGCAGACGATACAGCGATTCGTCACACGACCGCGGAGTTGTTCATTTTCCGGGTGGAAATGATCTGGTCGATCAGGCCGTACGCCAGGGCGTCCTCGGCCGTGAGGATCTTGTCGCGCTCGATGTCCTCGCGGATCTTCTCGATCGGCGTGGTCGAGTGCTTGGCCAGCATGTCTTCCAGCTGCGCGCGCATCCGGAGGATTTCGTTCGCCGCGATTTCGAGGTCCGAGACCTGCCCGCGGCCGGTCTCGCTGTACGGCTGGTGGATCAGCACACGGGCGTTCGGAAGTGCCATGCGCTTGCCCGGGGTTCCGGCGGCCAGCAGGATCGCGGCGGCCGAGGCGGCCTGTCCCATGCAGACCGTCTGAACGTCCGGCTTCACGAACTGCATCGTGTCGTAAATGGCCGTGAGGGCCGTGAACGACCCACCGGGGCTGTTGATGTAGACCGAGATGTCACGGTCGGGGTCCATCGACTCCAGGCACAGCAGCTGCGCCATGACGTCGTTGGCGGAGGCGTCGTCGATCTGCACGCCGAGGAAGATCACGCGCTCCTCGAACAGCTTCGCGTACGGGTCGTACTCACGCACGCCCTGCGAGGTGCGCTCGACGAAGCGCGGGATGACGTAGCGGGACTCCGCGCGAGGACCGGTGTACTCGGCCTGCGTGCGGGCGAAGAGGCCGCTGCCGGGGAAGTCGTTCACTGTGTCTCCTGAAAAACCTGAAAGGGCTGAGCGGTCGGCTGAGAGCACGCTGGGGGCCCGGCGCCACCCGGGGGCGGGAAGGGGGCCCCGCGCCGCTCTCGGGGGCGCTGGAGGGGCTTAGGACGCCCCGGTGCCGCCACCGCCCGGCATACCTGCAGCGGTGGGCACGATGTCGTCGATGAGGCCGTACTCCTTGGCCTCGATCGGGTCGAACCAACGGTCGCGGTCCGAGTCACGAGTGATCTGCTCGACCGTCTGACCGGTGTGGAAGGAGGTCAGCTCCGCCATCCGCTTCTTGGTGTGCAGCAGCCGCTCGGCGTGGATCTTGATGTCCGACGCGGAGCCCGCGAGACCCGCGGAGGGCTGGTGGATCAGGATCTCGGCGTTCGGCAGGGCGAAGCGCTTGCCGGGGGTGCCCGCGCTGAGGAGGAACTGCCCCATCGAGGCCGCCATGCCCATGGCGATCGTCACCACGTCGTTCTTGATGAACTGCATGGTGTCGTAGATCGCCATGCCGGCGGTGATCGATCCGCCGGGGCTGTTGATGTAGAGGTAGATGTCCTTGTCCGGGTCGGCGGCAAGGAGCAGCAGCTGCGCCGTGATCTTGTTGGCGATGTCATCGTCGACCGCCTGGCCGAGGAAGATGATCCGCTCGCCGAGCAGTCGGTTGTAGACCTGGTCGCCGAGGCCACCACCGAAGGGTTCGCCGGCAGCTGTGGGCATCAGATTCGTCACGTATCCACCTGCTCGTCTTACGACGGCGCCGGGCCGTCTCACGTCTTCTGCAGGGACCTGGGACCCCGGGTTCCGCGCCGCCTCCCGGCGGCGTCCAGGGACTCCCCTGCCCTCGTATTCATGGACCCTAACGCGCGGGTCCCTCCGGGGAATCCCGCAGAGGGAACTGTTCGCTGTGAGCGCATGCGCTGCGCCGGCCCGACCGGGCCCTCGGGGCCGCCCCTCAAGGGGCTGGGCACCTCTGTGCCCGGCCCGCTGGAGCCGGCCCGCGTCACCGGCGCGGGCCGGTGACGCGCACCCCCGAAACGCCGCACCCGTGGGGGTGCCAGGGGCCCAGGAACGCGACCGCGGCCGGGTGGGGGTTGCTCGCGCAGTTCCTCGCGCCCCCAAAGGGGACGGGCCCCCGGGGACATGAAGTCCCCGGGGGCCCGTCAGGCGTACAGGTGAGGCGATCAGGCCTCGGGGGTCTCCTCGGCCTCGGCCTCGGCGGCGTCGGTGGCCTCGGAGTCGTCGGCGGCCGCGGCCGTCTCGTCCTCCTCGTCCTCGAGGTCGACGACCTCGCCGTTGGTGTCCTTGACCGTGGCGGCCTCGACGACGACCGCGAGGGCCTTGCCGCGGGCGACCTCGCCGACGAGCATCGGGACCTGGCCGCCCTCGACGACGGCCTGGGCGAACTGGTCGGGGGACATGCCGGAGGAGGCCGCGCGCCGCATGAGGTGCTCGGTGAGCTCCTCCTGGTTGACGTTCAGCTTCTCCTTGTTGACGAGCTCGTCAAGGACGAACTGCGTCTTGATGCCCTTGACCGCGGCTTCCTTGGTCTCGGCGTCGAACTCTTCCTCGGTCTTGCCCTGGATCTCCAGGTACTTCGCGAGGTCGAGGCCCATCTGGCCGAGCTGGTGGTGCTCGAGGTTGTGCTTGCGGGTGTTGATCTCGTCCTCGAGCAGCTTCTCGGGGACGGGCACCTCGACGAGCTCCAGCAGCTTCTCCAGGACGCGCTCCTGGGCCTGCGTGGCCTGGTCGTACTGCTTCATGTTCTCGAGGCGCTTGCGGCTGTCGGCCTTCAGCTCGTCGAGGGTGTCGAACTCGGAGGCGAGCTGCGCGAACTCGTCGTCCAGCTCGGGAAGTTCACGCGCGGCGACCTGGGTGACCTTGACGGTGACCTCGGCCTCCTTGCCGGCGGCGGAGCCGCCCTTGAGCTCGGAGGCGAAGGTGGTCTCGCCACCGGCCTCCAGGCCCTTCACCGCTTCGTCGATGCCGTCGAGGAGCTCGCCGGAGCCGATGGTGTACGAGACACCGCTCGCGACGCCGTCCTCGAGGACCTCTCCGTCGACCTTGGCCTCGAGGTCGAGGGTGACGACGTCGTCGTCCTGGGCGGCGCGCTCGACCGGGGAGGTCGAGGCGAAGCGCTCGCGCAGCTCGGCGACGGCCTTCTCGACGTCCTCGTCGCTGACCTCGACGGCGTCGACCTCGACCTCGATGCCGGAGTAGTCCGGGATCTCGATGGTCGGGCGGACGTCGACCTCGGCGGTGAAGTTCAGCGTCTCGCCGTCCTTCAGCTCGGTGATGTCGACCTCAGGCTGTCCGAGGACATTCAGCTCAGCCTCGTTGACCGCTTCGGTGTAGAACTTCGGGAGCGCGTCGTTGACGGCCTCTTCGAGCACGGCGCCGCGACCGAACCGCTGGTCGATGATGCGCGCCGGGATCTTGCCCTTCCGGAACCCCTTCACCGTGACCTGCTGGTTGATCTTCTTGTAGGCCGCGTCGAGGCTGTCCTTGAGCTCCTCGAAGGGCACCTCGACAGTGAGCCGAACCCGAGTCGGGTTCAGGGTCTCCACGGCGCTCTTCACGGTTCGGTCTCCTTGTGGCTGACTTCTTGGGGGGTTCTGCTGCGTGCCGCTGCCGGTCGGGCAGAGCCTGTGGGCGGATTCGCGGCCCTTGAGAGACGTAACACTGCAGACATACGGGCACGCAGCTTGCATAGTAACCGCAGGCGGTACACGCCCCAAAAGGTGATCTTGTCCGGGCGGATCCCTGGCGGGTCTTGCCGGTGGTCGGGGTGGCGGGATTTGAACCCACGGCCTTCCGCTCCCAAAGCGGACGCGCTACCAAGCTGCGCCACACCCCGTCGGTGCGACACGTAGGGTACATGCCCGCAGGCAGCGCGGCTGCCGCATTTCGCGAGCGCCGACGCGGACGGGAAACGGGGTGTGCGATGTGGGCGGTCGACCCGCTACGATGCATTCTGTGCCGCGGTCGCTGACCTGCGGCGCACTCTGTGCGGGCGTAGCTCAATGGTAGAGCACTAGTCTTCCAAACTAGCTACGCGGGTTCGATTCCCGTCGCCCGCTCCAGATGACGTAGGGCCAGGCCGGAGGTTCATTCCTCCGCCTGGCCCTTGTCGTTTCCGGGGCTGCGGTCAGCCCTCCGTGCCCGCGGCGCGCCCAGGGGCGCACCCGCGCCGGGGGAATGCGCCGCGGTGACGCGATTCCTTCGGGCGGCGCAACCAGTGAGCCCCCTGCGGAGTCCTACCCGCATGATCGATTCACGCGCACGGCACACTCTCGGCCGGTAGGGCCGCCGGGGCCGAGCCCGACCTCACGCTCGTTCGGCACCCGGAACGGGCCTCGTCCGGGGCCGGGCGGTCAGGGGTGCCGCCGGGTCCCTCGCGACGCGGGAACCATCAGCTGCCCGTCGGCCTCGCGCTCGCGCAGGACAGGGCGGACGTCGCGACGGACGTCGCGGCGGAGCTTCGTCATGACGGCCGCCCCTTCGGGCGCTGGGTTTCGGGCGCAGTGGGGTCCGTGACCGGCGCGCGGAGTCGGTGACGCGCGCCCGGCGCAGGCCGCGCCGCGTTACCCACACGCGTCCGCGGTCCGGTGACGGGCGCCTTCCGCCGTGTTCCGTTCAGAAGCTGATCGAGTTGATGGTCTGCGCTATCGAATCGAGGAACCGGGTGATGGACGGAGCCATACCGGTCGACGCGAGAAAGAAGCCGAAGAGCACCGCGACGATGGCAGGTCCCGCCTTGATAGATCCTCCTCGGATCAGCACCACGAGGATGATCGCCAACAGCAGCACCACTGACAGCGAAATGGCCACAACTGATCACACCCTACGGTCGGTCCGCTCTCCCGGCCCGGAGGTGCAGCCCCGCACACCCCCGCCAGAACCATCGTGCCACCAACCGGCCGCTCGTATGCGGCAGGTGACGCATCGTTGGCCAGGGGTGGACCCGGGTGCAGGTCGGCGCCCCACCGGAAGAGGGGGCACCACCCTCCCCCGCCGCCACGGAATCGCGTCAACCGCACTGCCCCGCACCGAAATTCGGAAGGATGCCCGGACAGCGAATTCACGGTGACCGTTGCCATGTCCACACATCTCGCTCGCGGACAATTCGAATTGCCGCCACAGGCACAGCGCGAGCACGGAGCAGGGGCGACCGAAGCTCACCGAAGGCTATCGAACCAGACATATCATCAGAGTCGCCTTCGGGTGCTATGCACCACTTAGTCATCACGAAGCGGGACAGAACACCCCTCGCCAGTAAGCGAATCGATTACGGAACACCTGTGGATCGGCAGGCACACATCCGCGAATCCGGGGTAAGCGCAGGCGATAAGCAGGAATGAGATCGAGCGTTTTACGAGAACGTGCTGACAACGCTAAGGTGCCTCAGATGTTCCACGCCGCCACGCCCCCCATACGCGCAGCGAGGTCCAGAATCGTCTCCCGGAGTTCTTGGCGGGAGGGCCTGTGACCAACTCGCCCCGACCCCACGGTCACCACCGCTCGCCGCTCACGTCGGTCGAGCGGCAGACGGACGGATCGCCCGGTCCTCGCCCGCCCCGGACGCCTGCGGCGGCCGTCGCCACCGCACCGGGCGGCAAGCCCGCCGGACAGCGCGACCCCTTCTTCGACAACGCCAAGTACCTGGCGATCGTGCTCGTGGCCATGGGTCACGTGTGGGATCCGCTGAAGGGCCAGAGCCGCGTCCTGGAAGCCCTGTACATGGTCGTGTACGCCTTCCACATGCCGGCCTTCATCATCATCTCCGGCTACTTCTCGCGCAGCTTCGACATGCGCCCCGACCGCCTGAAGCGGCTGGTCACGGGCGTCGTCGTACCGTATGTCCTGTTCGAGACGGCGTACTCCCTCTTCAGCCGCTGGGTCGGCGGCTCGGACCTGTCGATCAGCCTGCTCGACCCCTGGTACCTCACCTGGTTCCTGGCCGCGCTCTTCGTCTGGCGGCTGACGACCCCCCTGTGGAAGCTGATCCGCCGGCCGCTCCCGCTGACCCTGTGTCTCGGCCTGATCGCGTCCGTCTCACCGGAGATCGGTGACGATCTGGACCTCCAACGGGTGCTGCAGTACCTGCCGTTCTTCGTCCTCGGCCTGTCCATGAAGCCCGAGCACTTCCAGCTGGTGCGCCGCCGCGAGGTGCGCGTCCTGGCGGCGCCGGTCCTGGCCGCGGCACTGGTCGTGGGCTACTGGGCGGCGCCCCGGATGAACATCGCCTGGTTCTATCACCGCGACAGCGCACAGGAGATGGGCGCCCCCTGGTGGGCCGGCGTCATCATGACGCTCGCGCTCTACGGCTGCTCGCTGGTGCTCACCGCCTGCTTCTTCGCCTGGGTGCCTCGGCGCACGTACTGGTTCACGGCGCTCGGCGCGGGCACGCTGTACGGCTATCTGCTGCACGGCCTGGTCCTCAAGGCGTTCGCGTACGGGGGCTTGTTCGACGAGGGGTGGGTGCGCGGTCCGCTCGGCGAGTTCGTCGTGACGGTCGCCGCGGCCGCGCTCATCACCGCCCTGTGCACACGGCCCGTCCGGCGGATGTTCCGCTTCGCGGTGGAGCCGAAGCTGGCGTGGGCGTTCAAGCAGGACGCGGCGGAAGCCGCCCGGGAGCGGGCGAAGGCCCCTGTGCGAGCGGCCGACGCGCAGCCGGCCAACGCGTAGCCGGCCGATCGGTGTCGAAGGGGGCGGGCCCGCAGTCTGCGGGCCCGCCCCCTTCGGCACGGGGGCGAACAGAGGACGGTGGACGGCGGCGCACAACAGCGGAAGACGGTGGAAGGCACCGCGTTCAGCTCGGCGGCAGCCCCAGCAGGGTCCGCATCGTCGCGTACTTCTTCGTCAGGCGGGCCCGGGTGTGCTCGTCGAGGACCGCGAGGCGGCCCGGGTCGGCGTTGTGCGCCAGGTCGGACGCCTTGACCAGCAGGGCGCCCCGCGTGGTGCGGATGCGTCGCGCGTACGACTCCGGGGACTCGCCGTCCTGTTTGGTGAGCGCCAGCACGATGTCCTTCGTACCGGGGGTCAGCGCGGCTTCCTTCAGCCAGTCCTCGGAGAGGGCGTCGTCCTCGACGGCGTCGTGCAGCCAGGCCGCCGCTATCTGGTCGTCGTCGCCGCCGCGCTCGCGGACGCCGTCCGCCACGGCTTGGAGGTGCTCGGCGTACGGCCGGCCGGCCTTGTCGGTCTGGGCGGCGTGCGCCGCGCGAGCGAGCGCTTCGACTTCGGCCAGGGTCAGGAGAGGTTGCGTCACGCGATCAGTGTCTCCTCGGTACGGGCCGCCGCCGCCGCGTTGCCGGAAACAATCGCGTTGCCGGAGGCGGCCGTGGGGCGCGGTCAGCGTACCGGGGTCAGGCCCTCGCGACAGATCAGGAGGAGGGCCCGGTCGTCGTTGACGTCCCTGGCCACCGCCTCGATGAGGTGCCAGGCGGCGCCGTGGAAACCGCCGGCGACAAAGCGGTCGGCCGCGCCGGTGAGCCGGTCGATGCCTTCGACGATGTCCCGGTCGGCGGTTTCGACCAGACCGTCGGTGAACAGCATCAGCACGTCCCCGGGCCGCAGTGAGCCCTTCACCGGGTCGAACTGGGCGCCGTCGTACACCCCCAGCAGGGGGCCTTCCGCCACCTTCTCCTCCCAGCGTCCGCTGCCCGCGCTGAGCTGAAGGCCCGGCGGGTGTCCGGCCGAGAAGAGTTCGTAGTCGCCCGAGTCGAGATCGAGCACCAGATGGATCGAGGTGGCGAAGCCCTCGTCCCAGTCCTGGCGCAGCAGATAGCCGTTCGCGGCGGGCAGGAAGGCGTGCGGCGGCAGGGAACCGAGGAGGCCGCCGAAGGCTCCGGACAGCAGAAGGGCGCGTGAACCCGCGTCCATGCCCTTGCCGGACACGTCCGTGAGGACGACTTCGAGGGTCCGGCCGCCGTTCGTCCGCGCGGCCACGACGAAGTCCCCGGAGAAGGACTGTCCGCCCGCCGGGCGCAGCGCCATCTCGCGGTGCCAGCCCAGCGGCAGCTTCGGCAGCTTGCTCTGCACCCGGATGCGTTCGCGCAGGTCGAAGAGCATGGTGCCGCCGCGCCGCCAGGGCACGCCCACCCGGCTGCGGAACTGTGCGATCAGCAGTCCGAAGAAGCCGCAGGCCGCGACCACCAGGACCACACCCGGGGTGACCCGGGACGGGCCCTCCGTGTACGGGCCGAGCTTCACGGACTCCACTATCAGCGCGGTGGCGGCGGCAGCGTACAGCCCGAGCAGGCTGGCGGGCCGGAGCAGCAGTCCGCCGGCCACGATCGGCAGGACCAGGGCGGAGGGCGAGCACCACACCGAGTTCACCAGCGTGGTGGAGGCGATCACCGGGATGGTGATCAGCAGGCCGGCCAGCGCGATCCAGTCCGAACCGTCCCCGCGGAAGTAGTCGACAGCGGATCTGCGCAGCCCTGTGCGGGCCCGGTGCCATTGCTTCCTCAACCGGGCCGTGAACGTATCGGCTGCCGCGCGCCGCTCTCGTCCTGCTGCCATTAGTTCGGGACCCTATCCATCGGACCAGGTGCTTGGCACGGGAGGTCCCACTTGTCCCCCCTCCGAGCGCTCAACTTCACAGAGAACCGCACAGGTACGTTCCGGTTGGAGGCCACGACGGTCGGGCGAAATTCCCTCGCTCGTACCGCATTGCCCTGGTAGGGATGGGATATGACGACTGACGTTCGGGTGCTGCGGCAGGCCGACTGGGACAAGTGGTACAACAACCTGATCCGCGCGTTCGGAGGTGTGGCGGAGTCGTCCGAGGAGCGCGAACTGTGGAACGCGCTCACAGAGTACGACCGTTCGCTGGGGGTCTGGGACGGCGAGGAGTGCGTGGGTACGGCGGGGGCCTTCTCCTTCCGTGTCACGGTCCCGGGCGGCGCCTCGGTACCGGCGGCCGGGATCACGATGGTGAGCGTCGCGGCCACGCACCGGCGGCGCGGGGTGCTCACCGCGATGATGCGCCGCCAGCTGGACGACATCCGGGCCGGGAGCGAGCCGCTCGCCGTCCTGACCGCGTCGGAACCGGCGATCTACGGGCGGTTCGGCTACGGCATCGGGACCCTGCAGATCCGCGCGGAGATCGACACCAGCCGCGTGGAACTGTCCGTGCCGCCCGGGACCGACGACGTACGGCTGCGCTACGCGGTGCCCAGGGAGGTACTGGACGCGTGCGAGGCGGTGTACGCGCGGCTCGTGCCGGAGCGTCCGGGGATGCTGGCCCGGCAGCCCGGCTGGCAGCGGCTCGGCGTGCTCGACCCGGAGTCCGAGCGGAACGGCGCGTCACCGTTGCAGTGCGTGGTGGCCGAGCGGGACGGCGAGGTAGTGGGCTACACGCGCTTCCGGGTCAAGCCCGAGTGGGGCCCGTCCGGGCACAACGGGACGGTCGTGATGGTTGACCTGGAGGGCGTGGACCCGGCGGTGCGGGCCGCGCTGTGGCGGTTCCTCTTCGACATCGACCTGACGACCACGCTGCACACCCGGGGCCGTCCCGTGGACGAGGCCTGGCAGCACATGGTCTCCGACATCCGCCGTTGCCGGCTGCAGATGAAGGACGCGCTGCATGTACGCCTCGTCGACGTCGGGGCCGCACTTGAGGCGCGGACGTATCAGGCCCCGGTGGACGTGGTGTTCGAGGTCGAGGACTCCTTCTGCCCGTGGAACGAGGGGCGTTGGCGGCTCACCGGCAACGCGAAGGGAGCGTCGTGCGTCCGGACCGAGGACGCCCCTGATCTCGCCCTGTCCGTGCGGGAGTTGGGCATGGTCTATCTCGGCGGGGTGTCGCCGGCCTCGCTCGCGGCCGGCGGCCTGGTGCGTGAACTGCGGCAGGGAGCCCTGGCGGAGGTGTCGATGGCGTTCACCTCGGTGGTCGCACCCTGGCTGCCGCACGGGTTCTGAGGGCTGGCCGGGTGACCGCGCCCCCGACCGCGGGACGACGGCCACGCCCCGGCGGAAACCGGTGACCGCGCGTCGGCCGCTGAGGACGGGGGCCGGAGGACGGGGTCCGGAGGACGGGGTCCGGAGGACGGGGTCCGGAGGACGGGCAGCGGCGCCGGGTCCCGGCTCGGCCCGGACTCAGGCCTTTTGGCAGGTCGGGCACCAGAAGAGGTTACGGGCGGCGAGATCTGCGGTGCTGATCTCACCTCCACAGATGTGGCAGGGCCGGTTGGCCCTGCGGTACACGTAGACCTCGCCGCCGTGGTCGTCCACGCGTGGCGGGCGGCCCATCGCCTCGGGCGTGTGCTCCGGGCGGACCGTGTCGATGCGGTTGTTGCGGACGCCCTCGCGCATGAGATGCACGAGGTCGGCCCAGACCGCGTCCCACTCCGTCGCGCCGAGGTCCCTGCCCGCGCGGTACGGATCGATGCCGTGCCGGAAGAGGACCTCCGCGCGGTAGACGTTTCCCACGCCCGCGATGACCTTCTGGTCCATGAGCAGGGCGGCGATCGTCGTACGGCTGCGGGAGACCCGCCGGTAGGCCGCGGACGGGTCGGCGTCCGGGCGCAGCGGGTCGGGGCCGAGGCGGTCGTGTATCGCGCGCTTCTCGTCGTCCGCGATCAGGGCGCAGGTGGTGGGGCCTCGCAGGTCGACGTACGCGGTGTCGTTCGTGAGGCGGAGACGGACGGTGTCCGTGGGCGGCGGGGCGGGCGCGCCGCCGAAGCCGACCTTGCCGAAGAGGCCCAGGTGGATGTGGATCCACTGCGCCGGACGGAAGCCGAGGAAGAGGTGCTTGCCGTGGGCCTGCGCCGCGGTCAGGACCGATCCGTCGAGGAGGGCCGCGGCATCGGCGAACCTGCCCTGGGGGCTGGTCACGCGGACGCCGCGGCCGCCGAACGCGGCGAGGTAGTCCTCCGCGAGCCGGTGAATGGTGTGCCCCTCGGGCACCGGTCCTCCTGCTGTCTCTCGTCCGGGGCCCGACGACACGTCGGCGCGTCGGCCCCTCGGCGCTACGCCTGCGGCTGCTGCGGGTGGTGGGCCGGGATCGGCGGGAGTTCCCGGGTCGTCTCGTAGTCCGCGAGCATCTCGATGCGGCGGACGTGACGCTCCTCGCCGGTGAAGGGGGTGCCGAGGAAGGTCTCGACGAACTTCGTCGCCTCTTCCTGGGTGTGCATACGGGCGCCGACGGACATGACGTTCGCGTTGTTGTGCTCGCGCCCGAGCGCCGCCGTCTCCTCGCTCCAGGCGAGTACGGCCCGTACGCCGGCGACCTTGTTCGCGGCGATCTGCTCGCCGTTGCCGGAGCCGCCGATCACGATGCCGAGGGCGCCCGGGTCGGCCACGGTGCGCTCCGCGGCGCGGAGGCAGAACGGCGGGTAGTCGTCCAGGGCGTCGTAGATGTGGGGCCCGCAGTCGACGGGCTCGTGGCCGGCGGCCTTGAGCCATTCGACGAGGTGGTTCTTCAGTTCGAGACCGGCATGATCGGAGCCGAGATACACGCGCATGGTCCGAGTGTGACACGACCGTTTCCGGGCGGCCTCGCCGGGGGCTACCCCCGAAATCAACGAGCAATCCTACAGAACCTCAAGGAAACCTCAAGTAACGATCTGGATTCAAAGGTTCACGAATTCCTTTGCCTCCGTTTCACTGGACCAACTCGTACGCCGTCCACACGATGGATCAGTGCGTGCCCCGTACACCGCTCGTACGGGTTGGGCGCTCTGTACGGGAATCTGCTCATCCGGCGCAAAGGAATCCCCCTCATGACCTCGCAGCCGACCCCCACGAAGGCCGCACAGGCCTCCGGAGGCCCCGGAGAACCCGGTGGCGGCCTCCAGGCCGGACTCAAGAACCGTCATCTGTCGATGATCGCCATCGGTGGTGTCATCGGCGCCGGGCTCTTCGTGGGCTCAAGCTCGGGCATCGCCACGGCGGGCCCCGGCATCCTGCTCTCGTACGCCCTCGTCGGCACGCTCGTGGTGCTGGTGATGCGGATGCTCGGCGAGATGTCCGCCGCCAATCCGACCTCGGGTTCGTTCTCGGCGCATGCCGACCGCGCGCTCGGCCGCTGGGCGGGCTTCTCCATCGGCTGGCTGTACTGGTTCTTCTGGGTGGTGGTGCTGGCCGTGGAGGCCACCGCCGGCGCCAAGATCCTCGAAGGATGGATGCCCGGCGTACCGCAGTGGGGCTGGGCGCTCATCGTGATGGTGGTGCTGACGGCCACCAATCTGGTCTCGGTCGGCTCGTACGGCGAGTTCGAGTTCTGGTTCGCCGGGATCAAGGTCGTGGCGATCGGCGCGTTCATCGTGGTCGGCGCTCTCGCGATCTTCGGAGTGCTGCCGGGTGCGGACGCCCCCAAGGCGGGCCTGGGCAATCTGACGGACCACGGCGGCTTCCTGCCGCACGGGCCCGGCGCGATCCTCACCGGTGTGCTGCTGGTCGTCTTCTCCTTCATGGGCAGCGAGATCGCGACCCTCGCGGCCGGTGAGTCCGAGGACCCGCAGCGGGCCGTCACCAAGTCGACGAACAGCATCATCTGGCGTATCGCCGTCTTCTACCTGGGCTCGATCCTCGTGGTCATCACCCTGCTGCCGTGGAACGACCCGTCGATCAAGGACAAGGGCTCGTACGTCGCGGCTCTGGACTCCCTCGGCATCGCGCACGCCGGTCAGATCATGAACGTCATCGTGCTGACGTCCGTGCTGTCCTGCCTCAACTCCGGCCTCTACACCGCCTCCCGGATGGCCTTCTCGCTCGGTCAGCGCGGGGACGCGCCGAGGGTGTTCGCCAGGACCACCCGCCGTGGTGTGCCACTGACCGCCATCGTCGTCTCGGTCGTGTTCGGCTTCGTGGCCGTCTTCTTCAACTACAAGTTCCCGGACTCGGTCTTCCTCTTCCTGGTCAACTCCTCCGGCGCGGTCGCCCTGTTCGTGTGGCTCGTCATCTGCTTCTCGCAGCTGCGGATGCGGAAGATCATCATGCGCGAGGCGCCGGAGAAGCTCGTCGTGCGGATGTGGCTGTACCCCTATCTGACCTGGGCGACCGCGGCGATGATCGTCTTCGTGCTCGGCTACATGCTGACCGACACCGAACACGACGGCCGGGAGACCGTGCTGCTGTCGCTGCTCGTCGCGGCGATCGTGCTGGTCATCGCGTTCGCGCGGCAGAAGTTCGGCGCGGGTGCCCGGTCGGCCGCGCAACCGCTCGCGGGCGGCTCCCGCGATGAGACCCGGGCCGAGGTGCGCGCCTGACCCGCCACCGAAGCCTGAGCGGAGAGGGGCCCGCGGCACATCGCCGCGGGCCCCTCTCCGTTCCCCGGGGTCCGTATCCTGCTGCGTCCTTGCGCCCGGCCGCGGCCACAGGCCCACAGGCCCACAGGCTCACAGGCTCACAGCACGGTGAAGCTGTTCTTGACCTGGTTGTAGACCGTGAGTGCCTGGTCCTCGATGTCCTGGTGGTACCAGGTGTTGATCTGGTACGACTTCCCGTCCGCGTCGAAGCCGAGCAGCCGCGCGTGCCAGCTGACCCCCTTGAGCGTGAAGGTGTATTCCCAGACGACCGCGGTCCGGCCCCGGAACGTCGTCTCCTCCAGCCGGATCTTCCGGTAGTCCTGCCCCTGGCGGGCGTTCTGCTCGGAGGTCGTCCAGGTGTCCATTAGATTCCCCTTGGCGAGGGAGGACTTGGCCGCCAGTTCCTGGGCGCCGTCGGGCGCGGTGTAGTGCACCTCGGAGCCGGTCTGCGGATCACGCCGCCAGCCCTTGGGCGTCACCCACGCGTATCCGCCGGCCTCCCGGCGTGCTCCCGGGGGCGGACCGGGCGGGCGTGAGGTGCCCTCGACCGTGGGTGCCGGGGACGAGGGGCCGCCGGTGGTGGAGGCCTTCGACGCGGACGAGCCCGTCGCGGCACCGGTGCTGCCGCCGGGCGCTCCGCCGGTCATGGCCAGGACGGCCCAGGCGACGGCTCCCGCCGCGACGAACCCGGCGGCGGCGAATCCGGTACGCCGCCTGCCGCGGCCCTGACTCCGGCCCGCCGCGGAGCCGGACGGTGCGGCTGGGTCCGGGAGTTCATCCGGTGGCAGCGCTACGGGCACGGTTGACGTGGGCAGTCGGGAGGGCGCGCGCACGCCGGGCTCCGCACGCGGTTCGGACGGGGTCCGCGAACTGGGCTCCGTGCGCGGTTCGGAGGGGACTTCGGTGGAGGCGTTGGCCGTCATCTGCGCGTCGTGGCCCCTGGTGACGCCTTCGGCTCCGGCGACCGCGGAGTGTTCCGAGGGACGCGGCCGAGCATCCTTCCCGAAGTCCGGCGGGTTCTTCAGGGTCGGAGTCGGCCGGACCGGGACGGCGTCGTGCACGGAGTGGTGCTCCGGGTCGTTGCCGGGGTCGGCTTCGACTTCGACTTCGGGCGCGGACACGGGCACGGGCACGGGCGCGGACACAGGCACGGCTTCGGGTGCAGGTTCGGCTTCCGTGAGACGCGCGGGCCCCGGCTTTCGCGGGTCGCCCGCGTCGGTGTGCTGTTCGTCCGGAGGTGGAACGGCTTCGGGAAGGTCCACCGGGGGTTGCCGCGCCGCCCGCACGATCCGGGCGTCCAGCAGCACGCGCGTGGCCGGCTCGGCCAGGTCCTGACTCCCGGTCGGCCCGGCCCGATCACGGTCCGGGGCCGGATCGGGTCCCGGGGCCGGATCGGACGCTCGCCCGGACACCGGCTCGGGGGCCGGCTCGGGGGCCGACCTGGGTTGCGACTCGCGGTCCGCATCCCGGGTGCGTGCCGACAAGTGATCCGGCTCGGTGAGGGGTTGGCGCGTTGGACGGTTCCCGGGAGCGGGTTCGTGCGCGGTCCCGTACTCCTCGGATGAGGAGGCCAAGCCGCCCTCGGGCCCCCCTGTCGGCGGTCCGGCGGGACTCGCGGTGTTCGTCCCCGCGGTGTTCGCTCTAGGCGGGCGGACGAGTTCCTCAAGTCCTGCCTCGAGCTCCTCCAGCACGGGCCGTGCGGCCGGGTCCTTCTCCAGGAGGGCTGCCAGGATCTCCCGCAACTCGCCCGCTCCGGAGGGAAGTTCGGGTTCCTCGTACAGAACCGCGTGCAAGGTCGCGAGGGTGGTGGAGCGGGAGAAAGGGGAGCGGCCGCCGAGGGCCGCGCAGAGCGTGGCGCCGAGGGACCACACGTCGGAAGGCGGCCCCTGCGGGCGGCCGGAGATCCGCTCGGGCGCCATGTAGTCGGGGGAACCGACCAGCATGCCCGCCATGGTGAGCCCCTCGGCGTCCTGAAGCGCCGCGATGCCGAAGTCGGTGAGGACGACACGGTGCCGTCCGGCGTGCTCGACCAGTACGTTGCCCGGCTTGATGTCGCGGTGCAGCACTCCCTGGGCATGCACCTGGCGCAGCGCCCCGACGAGTTCGAGGCCGACTCGGGCAGCCTCGCGTGTGTCCAGCGGTCCGTCCTCGGCCACGACGCGTTCGAGGGAGCGACCGGCGACGAGCTCCATGACGATCCAGAGCCGTTCGCCCGCGTCCACGACGTCATAGATGCGGACGACGCCCGGATGGTCGATCCGGGCCGTCGCCCTCGCCTCGCGCAGGGTGCGTTCCCGGCGCGTGCGGGTGTTCTCGGGATCGAGTCCGTCTATGCGCATTTCCTTGACCGCGACCTGCCGGTCGAGCATTTCGTCGGCGGCTCGCCACACCCGCCCCATTCCTCCCTGACCAATACTTTCGACCAGCCGGTAACGTCCGGTCACCAATAATCCCGGAACACCACCCTGTATGTTCGCCGACAATCTCTGCACCCCCTCAACATCAGCCACAATCGCCTGTCACGGCAGAAACACGATGGTCACACTTCAGCCTGTACCAGCATAGTGCGGAGAAATCTTGTGGTACCTCTTCAAGTACTGCGAATTCAGGCGCAGCCAAGGGGGGCGAACATGAGTTCTCGTCGGACGACGACCATTACGGGATCGCTGCTCACGGCCTGCTTCTCGACCGTGATGATCCTTTCCCACACCGCCGTCGCGGACGACCAGGGACCGGGGAGCGGCAAGGGCGGAAAGGCGATGGAAAAGCCGCCGGCGGGCGTGCGGGTGACCACGTTGCTGCCGGAGAGGATCTCGGTCGACAACAGCACTCAGAAGACGGCGATTACCGCCACGGTAAAGAACGAGGGGACCAGGGAAAGCGGCGATATCAGGCTGTTGGTGGTCGGCTTCGACGGCCTGGAGGTCAAGAACGTCAAAGGCTGCACCGCCATGGCTGAAAAAGATCTCCCCAAGGGGTCGAACAGCGGCTTCGTCTGTTCCACCGGAAATCTCGCGGTGGGGAAGTCGAAATCGTACGCCGTCGACGCGACGTTCGATATGAGCAGGACCGGAAAGATCTGTCTCCCGGTCCAGACGGGCGACGGGAAGAAGACTTACTGGCAGCAGGGCCCGGTTCCGTTCGGTACGACGAACCCGTCGCCGAACGCCCCGGCGACCCCGCTGCTGCTGGGCACCGACAACAAACCGGTGGCACCGGGCGGCGACCGACTGCCGAAGACCGGGGCCGGAACCGACGTCCTGTCGCTCGGCATGGCGGGCGCGGCGCTGATGTCGGCCGGAGCGTCGGGGCTGTGGTGGGTCCGTCGCAGGCCCCGCCAGGAACACTGACCACCGGGCACGGCATCGGGCGTGAACGCGCGGAGGCTCGCCGGGTGCGGTCGGAAAACGACCCGGCGAGCCTCTTGCTCGGAACCACTGCGTCACGGGCGCGAGCGCCGTACGGCCGGTGGCCTTCTCACGTCACCGGCGTGGGCGTCGCGTGACGGCTGACGCCATCACGTCACCGACGCGGGTGTCACTTCTTGTCGATGAGCTTCCATGCCGTGGGCAGGACGCCCATCGCCAGGGCGGCCTTGAGGACATCACCGATCAGGAACGGGGTGAGACCCGCCGCGACGGCCGCGCTCGCCGACATGCCGGTGGCCAGAGCCAGGTAGGGAACGCCGATCGCGTAGACGATCGCCTCGCCGAGCAGCATCGTGCCCGCCATGCGCAGCACGGAGCGGTCGGCGCCGCGGCGGGCCAGCGCACCCACGACGGTGGACGCGAGCAGCATGCCGAGGATGTAGCCGAAGGACGGTGCCGCGGCGCCGGAGCCGCCTTCCGCGAACCACGGGACGCCGACCATGCCGACCAGCGCGTACACCGCGAGCGACAGGAAGCCGCGGCGCGCGCCGAGCGCCGTGCCGACGAGCAGCGCGGCGAAGGTCTGGCCGGTCACCGGTACCGGGGAACCCGGGACGGGCAGCGAGATCTGGGCGGCGATACCGGTGAGCGCGGCACCGCCGAGCACGAGGGCGACGTCGCGGACGCGGGAGGCCGGAAGGAGGTCGGCGAGGACCTCGCCGGGTCGGGAGGGCGTGGCGAAAGCGGTGCTCATGAGGACTCCGGCGAACGGGGATACCCCCTTGGCTCACGGAGAGCCCGGGGGGAGGACAGGTCAGGACACGGTGACGCTATCCCAGGGGCATACGGGCGATCACCGTCAGTGCTCGACAAAGCGCGGATCCGGCACTTGGTGGGCTCCTTACAAAGAGTGCCCGGTATACCTGTGCCAAGGTGATGCTGGTCACTGAGGTGAAGTCGTTTCCGCTACAGGACGGTCAGGGCTCTGGACTGTGGAGACTCACCAAAACGACTTTCGCGGCACCGGCGTCCGCCCCGCCCTCGCCGACCGGTCACCGAGGCTCTCGCGCCGCTGGGTCGGCCGGGCTCTCCCTCTCGGGCCGCAAGCGGGAACAGGCCCCGACTGTCCGCTCCTTGGGCGTACCTGGCAGGCCCCCGGGCCACCCCCTACCCTTCTCCCCATGGTTCCCCAGGCCCTGAACTTCGCGTCGCGTCGCTATGTCGACCTGCGACGCCAGGGCACTGCCACCTGTCGCCGCCCGTCCTGAGGCGGGGCGGAGCGGATCCGGCTCACCGGGACGAGACCACAGCGGACCACACCAGTCGCGCGTCGCACCCGTTGTGACGTGGCGTACGTGACGGCGCAGTGCCGGACCAGCTCCCGAGGAAGAACTCCATGGCCAGTACCGTGGCACCCCCTTCGACGTCCCCGCCCTCCCCCGTGCTCGACCGACGCAGGGCCAGCGCCAGCGTGATCCTGCGGTCCGTGCTGGAGCACGGGCCGGTCGCCCGCAGCACCATCTCCCGGCTGACCGGGCTCTCCCCGGCGTCGGTCACCGACTACTGCGCCCGTTTCACCGAACGGGGCCTGATCCGGGAGGCCGCCGCGCCCCACCGGTCGGGCGGCGTCGGGCGGCCGCATCTCCCTGTCGACCTGGACCGCTCCCGGTTCGTGGTCGGCGGGGTGCATGTGGCCGTGCCGTACACGACCGTCGCGCTGCTGGACCTGCGCGGGCGGGTCGTCGCCGAGAACCGTCTGCGGCACGACCGCACCGAGCCGGGCCTGGTTCTCGCGAACGCCTCGGACGGGATCGCCGCCCTCCTCGCGGCTGTCCCCGGCCGTACCGCCCTGGGCATCGGGGTGGCGGCCGGCGGCTGGGTCGACCCGGACTCCGGCACGATCGTGGAGCACGCGCTGCTGGGCTGGCGCGACGTGGCCGTCCGGGAGGCCGTCGGGGCGCGCACGGGGCTGCCGGTCCATGTGGACGGCCACGCGCGGGCGTTGGTCAACGGCGAGCGGCTGTTCGGGCGGGCCCGGGGCAGCCGGAGCCTGCTGCATCTCTTTGTCGGCAATGTGGTGGACGCCGCCTTCGCCACCCACGACCAGGTGCACTACGGGCCTCGCTCGCAGGCCGGCGCGATCGCCCATCTGCCCTTGACGGGTGGCTCGGAGCGGTGCGACTGCGGGCGGACGGGGTGCCTCCAGGCCGAGCTGAGCGAACGGACCCTGTGCCGGCGGGCCCGGGGGCTGGGTGTCATCGACGGCTCGAACCCGATGCACGTGGTCTCCGCGGCGGCCGCCGGCGACCTGCCGGCCGTACGGCTGCTGCTGGAGCGGTCCCGGATGGTCGGGCGGGCGGCGGGGCTGCTGCTCGACGTGCTCAACCCGGAGGCGGTCGTCGTGACCGAGATCGGTGCCATACACCGGGAGGACTGCCTCCGTGCGCTGCGCGAGGCGGTGGGCCCGGAACGCGCGTCCGCGGTCGTCCCGACCAGCTTCCCGGATTCGGTGCTGGCCGTGGCGGGCGGTTCGGTCGCGCTCGACGTCCTGTACCGCGATCCGCTGGGTTCGCGGGCTCCGTCGCCCGCTGAGAACCTCATGGCCGTCCGGACCGCTCCGGCTGCCCCGGGCTCCCCACCGGGAGCGAATTAATTCAGAGAGTCGGAATGTTGACAGGGCTCGTTCCCGGACAGGAGCATCGTGTCCATGAGCAGCGCGCGGGTGCAGGTTCCGCTCACCAAGTGCCGTGTGGTCGACCTGATGCGGGTCGCACGCACACGTTGTTGCTGACCCCTTGTCGCTGACACCTCGCTGACGCGCTGAAGCGCCGGGGTTCACTCGGCAGCCTTCTCCCTGAGGGCCACTCGGCAGCAGTCGCGCCGAGGACCGGTCGGCCCTCGGCGTCCCGAAGGCCGTCAGGCCGTCGTCCTTCCGAAGGCCGGCCGGCCGTCGTCGCGCCGTGGACCCGTCAGCCGTCGTCTCCGTGGGCCGGTCCGCCGTCGTAGCGCAGCGGACCGTTCGGCTGCCGTCACCCCTGGTCGGCTCGCCCCCATCGGCCCGCCATCGGCGTATGTCCTTCTCGACGCGCGTTCACTCCTCCGGCTTCGCCCTGCCCGGAACTCCGCGCGCCCTCCCGCCACTTGGAATCCCTGGAGCCCTTCCATGCCACCACTGTCCCCGCCCTCCCCCTTGTCCTCCTCGTCCGCCTCGTCCCCCTCCAGGTCCGGTGTCGACCGGCGCGTGTTCCTGTCCTCCCTGCTCGGTGTCGCCGCCGCGGCCGGGCTGAGCGGTTGCGCCGGTGCCAGTGCGGCCGACTCCCGGTCCCGGGGGGACATATCAGCGCCCCTGTCCGGCAAGGTTCCGCGGGGCACCAAGCTCTCCATCGCCTCGTACCAAGGCGTCCAGGAGCTCCAGTTCAAGCTGGCGGGGCTGGCCGATCTGCCGTTCACCGTCTCCGACTGGGTGAACATCGGCGCCGGTCCCGATGTCATCAACGCCTTCCGCGCCAAGTCCCTGGACGTGGGGAACAACGCGGGCATCCCGCCGATCCAGGCGCACTTCCAGGGCTTCGACGCGAAGATCGTCGCGATCAACATCACCCGCAAGCCCAACTACCTGTTCGCCACCAAGCCCGGCAGCGACATCAAGGATGTCCAGGACTTCAAGGGCAAAAAGCTGGCCTTCTCGCAGGGCCAGGCCCAGGGTGTCGTCCTGCTGCGCGCCCTGAAGCAGGCCGGCATCGCCTACGACGACGTGAACCTCGTACCGCTGACCAGCAACCAGTTCCTCACCGCGCTCCAGGCGGGCCAGGTGGACATCGCCCCGCTCGCCAACAACCAGGCGCCGGCCTACCTCAAGCAGTACGGGCCCAAGGGTGCCCACACCATCGACACCGACGTGGTGGACCTGCTCAACCTGCTCTGGGCGCCGACCTCGGTACTGGCCGACCGTGCGAAGGCGGCCGCGGTCGCCGCGTACATCCCGCGCTGGGCGAAGGGCCAGATCTGGGCGTACGAGCACCCCGACGCCTGGAACGAGGAGTTCTACGTCAAGACCCAGAACCTCACTCTCGCGCAGGCACAGTCGATCACCGCACTCGCCAACAAGCCGCTGTTCCCGCCGAGTTGGGACGAGGCGGTCAAGTGGGAGCAGGAGACCGCCGATCTGCTGGCGGCGGGCGGCTTCGTGAAGGGGTTCAAGGTCGAATCGCTCTTCGACCGGCGCTTCGAGGCCATCGCGGCCAAGTCCGTACCCGCGGAATACCAGAGGTGACGGCCATGACGACCAGGACCACGACCACGGCCAGGAGCGCGGCCCCCGCCACGCCGTCGACCGCGATCACAGAGGAACCCGCCACCACCTCCGCCTCCGTCGCCGACTCGATCTCCACCTCGCCCGCCGACGCCGGAAGGGGAACCGGAACCGACACCAGCAACGAGGCGGACGAAACCAAGGCCGCCAGTCGTAGCCGGCGGTCTCCTCGTACCCGGCGCCGCAGCCTCGCGCCCGGCAAACGGCTGCCCGCCTCCCGGCTGATCGGACCGGCGCTGTTCCTCGCCCTGTGGGCTGTCGCCTCGGCCGCCGGACGACTGGATCCCGGCGCGATTCCGGCGCCCTGGACGGTGCTCAGGACCACCGGCCATCTGTGGACCGACGGCACCCTGCCCACCGATGTGCTGACGTCCCTGGAGCGCGCGGGATACGGATTCGGGTTCGGCCTGACCGCCGGAGTCGTCCTCGCCCTCGCATCGGGGCTCAGCCGGGTCGGGGAGGCACTGATCGACGGGACCGTGCAGCTCAACCGGGCGATCCCGACCCTCGGTCTGATCCCGTTGTTCATCCTCTGGCTCGGCATCGGCGAGACCTTCAAGATCGCGATCATCGCCATCGTCGTCTACATCCCGATCTACCTGAACCTGCACTCCGCCCTGTCCGGCATCGACCACCGCTATGTGGAACTCGCCGAGGTCCAGGGGCTGTCGAGGCTCCGTTTCGTCCGGGAGATCGTGATCCCCGGCGCGCTGCCCGGCTTCTTCGTCGGACTGCGGCTCGGGGTTACCGCCTCCTGGCTCTCCCTGGTCGTCCTGGAGCAGATCAACGCCACCAGCGGCCTCGGCTACATGATGTTCCAGGCCCAGAACTACGGCCGGACCGACATCATCCTCGTCGGTCTGCTGATCTACGGCATCTTCGGGCTCGTCTCCGACAGCGCGGTTCGTCTCATCGAACGAAAGGTGCTGTCGTGGCGACGCACACTCAGCAACTGAACCGTCGGCAACCGACCCGCTCCCACACGGTCCAACTGCGCGGTCTCACCAGGTCGTTCGAGGGTCGCACGGTCCTCGACGGGATCGACCTCGACCTTCCGGCGGGCCAGTTCACCGCCCTGCTCGGACACAGCGGGTCCGGCAAGAGCACGCTGCTGCGCGCCATCGCCGGCCTGGATCACGGCGTCGCCGGGAGCGGGCGGCTCACCGCCCCCGACAGGGTGTCCGTCGTCTTCCAGGACTCCCGGCTGCTGCCCTGGCGCCGCGTGCTCGACAACGTCCTGCTCGGCACGGACGGCCGGGAGGCGGCGGAGAAGGGGCGCTCGGCCCTCTCGGAGGTAGGGCTCGCGGGACGCGAACGGGCCTGGCCCAACGAGCTGTCCGGCGGGGAGGCGCAACGCGCAGCCCTGGCCCGTTCGCTCGTACGGGAACCCGAACTGCTGCTGGCCGACGAACCGTTCGGGGCGCTGGACGCGCTCACCCGGATCCGGATGCATGTGCTGCTGCGCGAACTGTGGGAGCGCCACCGGCCGTCGGTTCTGCTCGTCACGCACGACGTGGACGAGGCGATCGTGCTGGCCGACCGGGTGCTCGTGCTCGAACACGGACGCATCGGCCTCGACCTGGCCATCGACCGCCCGCACCCCCGCTCGTACCGCGATCCGCTGCTCGGCGAGTACCGCGAACGCCTGCTGAACGCCCTCGGGGTGACCGAGGACGTGACAGGAGCACCGGAGGGGACGGAACGCGGAGGAAGGGCGCCACAGCCCGCCGCGGAACCGGACGGAACGACGGCGCTGCCCGCCGCGGAACCGGACGGAGCCGCATCACAGTCCGCCGCGGAACCGGACGGAGCCACGGCACAGCCCGCCGCAGGACCGGACCGGACGGCGGACGACGTCGCCGCAGGACCCGACGGCACAGCGGCGGGCGTCGCCGGGCACGACCTGTTCGCGCACCAGAAGGAGAAGCACCCGTGACCAGCCCGCGCCGACTCCATCTCAACGCCTTCCTGATGAACACCGGCCACCACGAGGCCTCCTGGCGGCTCCCGGAGAGCGACCCGTACGTCCATGTCGAGACGGCCCACTACGTACGTCTCGCCCGGATCGCCGAACGCGGCACCTTCGACTCGCTCTTCCTCGCCGACGGCCCGGTCCTGTTCAACAGCGTGGGCCAGCGGCCGTCCGGAGCCCTCGAACCCATCACCCTGCTCACCGCGCTGGCCACCGCCACCGAACACATCGGCCTGATCGCCACCGCCTCCACGTCCTACAACTCCCCCTACAACCTGGCCCGCAGATTCGCCTCCCTCGACCACATCAGCGGTGGCCGCGCGGGCTGGAACATCGTCACCACCGCGGGCGCCGAGGCCGCCCGCAACTTCGGTCTCGACGACGAGCCCGCGCACGCCACCCGCTACGAGCGCGCCGCCGAGTTCCTGGACGTGGCGCTCAAGCTCTGGGACAGCTGGGAGGACGACCTGGTCGTCGCCGACAAGGCGGCCGGCGTCTGGGGCGACCCCGGCAAGATCCATCCGGCGCGCCACAAGGGGACGTACTTCAGCGTGGAGGGCGCCCTCAACGTGCCCCGCACACCGCAGGGTTACCCGCTCCTCGTGCAGGCGGGCTCGTCGGAGGACGGCAAAGGGTTCGCGGCCCGGTACGCGGAAGCGGTGTTCACCGCCCAGCAGACCCTGGCGGACGCCCAGGAGTTCTACGCCGACCTCAAGTCCCGTACCGCACGGGCCGGCCGGAATCCGGACCACATCAAGGTCCTGCCCGGGATCGTCCCGGTCATCGGCTCGACCGAGGCCGAGGCGCGCGCCCAGGAAAGCGTCCTCGAGGACCACATCGTGTACGAGCACGGACTGAACCGCCTGGAGCATCTGCTCCACCTGGAGCCGGGCACCCTCGGCCTCGACGCACAGCTGCCCGCCGACCTGCCGCCGGAGGACGCGATCGAGGGGGCCAAGAGCCGCTACACCCTCGTCGTGGAGCTCGCCCGGCGCGAGCGGCTGACCGTGCGCGAGCTGATCGGCCGACTCGGCGGCGGGCGGGGCCATCTGACCTTCGCCGGCACGCCCGAGCAGGTCGCCGACGCGATCGAGGAATGGTTCCGGGGCGGCGCCGCCGACGGCTTCAACATCATGCCCGCCGTGCTGCCCTCCGGCCTCGACCTCTTCGTGGACCACGTGGTGCCGATCCTGCGCGACCGGGGTCTGCTGCGCCGGGAGTACGGGCCCCGGCAGACCCTGCGGGAGCGCTACGGCCTCCCGCGCCCGGCCAACCAGTACGCGATCCCGCCCACGGCCACCGCGCCCAGCCCCACCCCCACAACCGCACCCGCACCCGCACCCGCCTGAACCGCGCACGCCACCCTCTCCCCCTCCCTCTCTTCCTCTCTTCCTCTCTTCCTCTTCCTGCTCCTGCTCCTGCTCCCGTCCGATCCGCCGTTCCGAAAGGACCCGCACCCATGGCAGACCTCGAGATCCAGAAGGTCACCGCGCACATCGGCGCTCGTGTCTCCGGCGTCGACATCTCCAAGCCCTTGGACGACGTCACCGCCGCCGCCCTGCGCACCGCCCTCAACCAGCACAAGGCGCTGGTCTTCGACGACGTCGACCTGGACGACGAGGGCCAGCAGGCCTTCGCGCGCCACTTCGGCGACCTGACCACCGCGCACCCCACCGTGCCCGCCGTGGACGGCGCCCCGAACGTGCTGCCCGTCGACAGCGAGCGGGGCCGCGCCAACCACTGGCACACCGACGTGACCTTCGTGCTCAACCCTCCGCAGGCCAGCACCCTGCGCAGCATCACCGTCCCGGCGTACGGCGGCGAGACGCTCATCGCCAACTCCGCCGCCGCCTACCGCGATCTGCCCGAGCCGCTCCGCGCGCTCGCCGACACGCTGTGGGCCGAGCACACCAACGACTACGACTACGCGGTGCCGGACGAGAGCATCGACGAGGAACAGGCCGCGCAGCGGGCCCAGTTCACGTCCATCAAGTTCCGCACCGTCCACCCGGTCGTCCGGGTCCACCCGTTGACCGGTGAACGCGGGCTGTTCATCGGCGGGTTCGCCCAGCGGATAGCCGGGCTGTCGGTGGGCGAGTCCCGGAAGATCCTCGACCTGCTCCAGTCGTACGTCACCCGGCCCGAGAACATCCTGCGCTGGCGCTGGTCCCCGAACCAACTGGTCCTGTTCGACAACCGGATCACCCAGCACTACGCGATCGACAACTACGACGGTCAGCCGCGCCGGCTGCACCGTGTGACGGTCGCCGGTGACGTGCCGGTCGGCATCGAGGGCAAGGAGAGCTACTCGATCGCGGGCGACGCCTCGCACTACACATCGGTGGCCGCATGACGCTGATCCCGGCGGCGGCCGGCCATGCCCGGCGGCAGGCGCGCGCCCGCGCCTGACCGGTGTGCCGCCTCACCGAAGGGGCCCTCGCGTGACGCCGTTCGTCATGCGAGGGCCCCTTCGCATGACGAACGGCAGACGAAGAAGGAGAGGGCCCCACGCGGACGTGCCGCACGCGGGTCTCCCGTCACGAAGTGCACGGCACATTGAGCGAGAGCAGGGCGGCCGACCCGTCCTCCACCCGGAGTCCGGTGACCGCCGCGCTGCCGAGGCTCGGCAGGACCCGGCGGTACTCGCCCAGCGGGATGGACAGGGCGGTGCACAGCACCAGGCGCAGCAGGGTGTTGTGGGCGACGACCAGCACGCGCTCGCCGGGGTGGGCCGCGGCGATGTGGCGCAGGGCGCGCGTGCCACGGGCGGCCGCGGTGCGCGGATCCTCCGCCTCGGGGAAGGGGTAGGACACCGGATCGGCCTGGAACGCCTTGGCCCGGACCGGGTTCTCGAGCTCGAACTCGGCGAGGGTGCGGCCCTCCATCACCCCGAAGTCGCATTCGCGCAGGGCCGGTTCGCGCTTCATGGGGAGCCCGAGCGCGTGGCAGGCGGGCTCGGCGGTGGCGACGGCGCGGGACATGGTCGAGGTCCAGATCGCGTCGACCGGGTGCGCGGCCACCCAGCGGCCGAGGGCCTCTGCCTGGGCTCGGCCCTCGTCGGTGAGGGGGACGTCACTCACTCCCGCGTAGCGGTTCTCCGCGTGCCAGACGGTCTGCCCGTGCCGGGCCAGGAAGAGAGTCGTACTGCGGCTCGTGGTACTCATGAGGCCGCAGTATCCAGGTCGAGGCGGGCCCGTGTGTGCCGCGAGGGACCGGGAGCCGGCCGCGTCGCTCCGGTTCGCCACGAACCGGGCGTACTGGTCGGCGAACCGTGATTCCGCCCCGCCGCCGGCCCCGCGAGCGCATACGCTCGCGGGGCCGGCGTTCGGGTGCGACCGGCGCGAAGACGAAGACTTCCCCGAGCCCAGGACCACGTGACCCGAGCCCACGCGGTCCGAGAGCACTGCGGGCCGGGGTCCCCTACAGGTTGCTGAAGTCCGGTCCCGCCGTACGCGTGCGCTTGATCTCGTAGAAGCCCGGCACCGAGGCGACCATGAGCGTGCCGTCCCAGAGCTTGGCGGCCTCCTCGCCCTTGGGGGCCGGGGTGACGACCGGGCCGAAGAAGGCGAGCTGCTCGCCGTCGGAGCCGGGGACGGCGATGACCGG
Source organism: Streptomyces sp. NPDC002742 (assembly GCF_042888885.1). Classification (NCBI taxonomy): domain Bacteria; kingdom Bacillati; phylum Actinomycetota; class Actinomycetes; order Kitasatosporales; family Streptomycetaceae; genus Streptomyces; species Streptomyces sp. NPDC002742. Next base: position 451,654 of record NZ_JBIAQF010000003.1, on the reverse strand, counting down.
GGTGCCGACGTCCTGGCCGACCTTGTCGATGCCCTCCTTGTGGGAGGCGCGCAGCTCGGCGTCGAACTCGAAGTTCTCCTGGTCGGCGTAGTCGATCAGGTCGGCGGGAAGCCCGGCCTCCTCGAGGGCGCCGGCTATCGCCTCCTTGGTCGGGCCCATGCCGTCGTTGTGGAAGCGGGTGCCGAGCGCGGTGTACAGCGGGCCGAGGACATCGTCGCCGTGCTTCTGCCAGGCGGCGGTTACCACCCGGACGGACTGCCACGCGGTGGTCGAGAGCATCTCTCGGTAGTGGTCGGGAAGCTCGTCCAGCTTGGGCTCGTTCAGTACGGCCAGGCTCATGATGTGCCAGCGGACCTCGATGTCGCGGACCTTCTCCACTTCCAGCACCCACCGCGAGGTCATCCAGGCCCAGGGGCACAGCGGATCGAACCAGAAGTCGACGGGGGTCTTGCCGGAACTGGTCTGAGCGGTCTGCTCGGGCATGGCTCTCCTCGGAACGTGGTGTTTCCCCTGGCAACGCCGGCACGCGCCCGCGTCATTCCCGCGTGTCCGGCGATTCCGACGGGTCCGAGGGTTTCCCCTGTGTCTGTGCCGTCGCGGCGCCCGCCGTAAGGAGCACATGGCAGGATCGGCCCTGTTCGCACATGTCTATGACGCCATGAGGGAGTGCAGCCGTGCCCGGTGAGAACCTGTCCCGCGACGAGGCCCAGGAGCGGGCGGCACTGCTGTCCGTCGACAGCTACGACGTCTTCCTCGACCTGCGTTCGGCCGTCGGGGAGCCGGAGCCCGGCGCGGCGGCCGGCGAGCCCCGCACCTTCCGCTCGGTCACCACGCTCCGCTTCCGGTGCGCCGAGCCGGGCGCGACGAGCTTCGCGGACCTGATCGCGCCGCGTGTGACGGCCGTCTCGCTCAACGGCAGGGACCTCGACCCGGTAGAGGTCTTCGACGGCTCCCGGATCCGGCTGGAGGACCTCGCGGCCGAGAACGAACTCGTCGTGGACGCCCAGTGCGCCTACTCCCGCACCGGTGAGGGCATGCACCGCTTCGTCGACCCCGAGGACGGCGAGGTCTACCTGTACACGCAGTACGAGCCCGCCGACGCCCGGCGCGTCTTCACGAACTTCGAGCAGCCCGACCTCAAGGCGCCGTTCCGCTTCGAGGTGCGGGCCCCCGAGGGCTGGACCGCCTGGAGCAACGGCCTCGGCGAACTGACCGACGACGTCTGGAAGTTCGCCGAGACGAAGCCGATCTCGACGTACATCACGGCGGTCGTGGCGGGCCCGTACCACTACGTGACCGACTCCTACACCCGCACCTTCGACGACGGTACGAAGCTGGAGATCCCCCTCGGCGCGATGTGCCGCAAGGGCCTGGCCCCCCACTTCGACGCCGACGACGTGTTCCTGGTGACCAAGCAGGGGCTGGACTTCTTCCACGACCACTTCGACTACCCGTACCCCTTCGGGAAGTACGACCAGGCGTTCGTGCCCGAGTACAACCTCGGCGCGATGGAGAACCCGGGTCTCGTCACCTTCCGCGAGGAGTACATCTTCCGCGGCAAGGTGACGCGGACGTCGTACGAGGCGCGGGCGAACGTCATCCTGCACGAGATGGCGCACATGTGGTTCGGCGACCTGGTCACCATGGTGTGGTGGGACGACCTGTGGCTCAAGGAGTCCTTCGCCGACTTCATGGGCACGTTCGCGAACGTGGGCGCGACCCGTTTCACCGATGCCTGGATCACCTTCGCCAACCGCCGCAAGGCCTGGGCCTACCGCGCGGACCAGCTGCCGTCCACGCACCCGATCACGGCCGACATCCGCGACCTGCAGGACGCCAAACTGAACTTCGACGGCATCACCTACGCCAAGGGCGCCTCGGTCCTGAAGCAGTTGGTGGCGTACGTCGGGCAGGACGCCTTCCTGGAGGGCGCGCGCCGCTACTTCAAGCGGAACGCGTACGGCAACACGCGCCTGGACGACCTCCTTTCGGTGCTGGCGGAGACCAGCGGTCGGGACATGGCCGCCTGGTCCCGGTCCTGGCTGGAGACCGCGGGCGTCAACTCCCTCACCCCGCAGGTGATCCTGAGCGCCGAAGGACGCGTCACCGAGCTGGGAATCGTCCAGGAGGCCGCCGAGTCCCATCCCGAACTGCGCCCGCACCGCGTGGCCGTGGGCCTGTACCGGCGGTCGCCGGGCGAGGGCGGGGACGGCTCGCTCGTCCGCTACGCGCGCGCCGAGGTGGATGTCGACGGGCCGCGCACGGTCGTCACCGACCTGGCCGGCTCCGAGGCCCCCGATCTCGTCCTCGTGAACGACGACGACCTCACGTACTGCAAGATCCGCTTCGACGAGGGCTCGCTGGCCACCCTGCGGGAGGCGCTCGGCGACATGACCGACCCGCTCGCCCGGGCCCTGTGCTGGTCCGCGCTGTGGAATCTCACCCGCGACGCGCTCCTGCCCGCCCGGGAGTTCATCGGCCTGGTGCTGCGCTTCGCGGGCCGCGAGTCCGACATCGGTGTGCTCCAGATGCTGCACGCCTGGGCGAACTCCGCTCTCGTCAACTACGTGGCGCCCGACTGGCGGGCGGTGGGCGGGCAGTTGCTCGCCGAGGGTGCGCTGAAGGAGCTGCGGCTCGCCGAACCGGGCGGCCAGCACCAGCTCGCCTGGGCCCGCTTCTTCGCCGACGTGGCGTCGAGCGAGGCCGATCTCCAGCTGCTCCAGGGCCTGTTGGAGGGAACGGCCGAGATCGACGGCCTTGAGGTCGACCAGGAGCTGCGCTGGGTGTTCCTGGAGCCGCTGGCCGCGCGGGGCGCCGCCGACGAGTCCGTCCTCGCCGCCGAACTCGCCCGCGACGACACTGCGTCCGGCAAACGGCACCAGGTCCGCTGTCTCGCCGCCCGCCCCTCGGCTGCGGTCAAGGCCCAGGCCTGGGCGGCCGTCGTGGAGTCCGACGCGCTGTCCAACGCGCTCGTCGAGGCGACCATCTCCGGCTTCGCCCAGCCATCTCGGCGGGACCTGCTCGCGCCGTACACCGCCAAGTACTTCGCCGTGATCGGCCGGGTCTGGGACGAGCGGTCCATCCAGATCGGCATGGACGTGGTCAGCGGCCTGTTCCCCTCGCTCCAGGACTCCGCGGAAACCCTGGAAGCGACGGACGCCTGGCTGGCAGCGCACGAGGACGCGCCGCCCGCGCTGCGCCGGCTGGTGCTGGAGTCGCGGGACGATCTGGCGCGGGCGCTGCGCGGGCAGGCCCGCGACATCGCCGCGGCGGGCTGACACCCGCCCCACGCGAACCGCATCGGAGAGGGTACCGGCGCCGCCCGTGCCCGGTGCCCTCTCCGGTGAACTGATCACATGCCCGCACCGGTTACGAAATGCAGGTATTCAGAGCCGTAACCCCTATTAGCCACCATCCCGACCAGCGCCTTTCGGCGTTCGAACTCCCGTACCTCAGGACGCTCTTGTCCCGATTTGCCGACGGGCGGGTAACAGCGGTTAGAGGGCGGCCGCCGGGCGGGAATCCCCGGTTCATGAACCCCAGCACCCCGCTCTCCCCCCACCCCTTCCGCCACTCATCCCCCGTGCGGCACCGGGTCCTGACCACCGCCCAGCTGCGCGGCCGCGGTGTGACCACCGCGGACACCAACGAGCGGTGCCGGCCCGGCGGGCCCTGGCAGCGGATCCTTCCCGGCGTCTTCCTCCTGCGTCCCGGCCCGCCCACCCCCGAGGAACGCCTGCACGCGACGCTGCTCTACGCCGCCCGCACCCCCGCCGCCCGCACGGCGACCGGCATCCCCGCCCAGCCGGTCTCCGACGAACCGCGCACCGCCCGGCCCCCCGCGGACGCGCTGATCACCGGCCTGGCGGCGCTGGCCCTGCACGGTTTCACCTCCGCACCGGCGCTGGACGCCCTCGACACGATCGACGTGCTGGTCCCCCGGCTGCGCCGGCTGCGCTCGACCGGCTGCGTGCGCATCGTGCGCACGACGGCGCTGCCGGCCCCCGCGTTCGTGGCGGGCGTCCCGGTCGCCGCCGTGCCGCGCGCGCTGGCCGACGCGGTCGCTGAGCTGACCGACGCGGAGACCGTGCGCGGGCTGCTCACTGAGGCCGTGCGCCGCGGTCACTGTGAACCGCGCCCGGTCGTGGAGGAATTGACCGCGGCCCGGCTGCTCGACCGCCCGCACGTGGTGGACGCCGTGGACTCGCTGGTGGCGGAGAGCAGGGCGATCGCGGAGAACCGCCTGTACCGGATGGTCTTCGAACACGGGCTGCCGGACCCGGTCTGGAACGTCGACCTGCGGCTGCCCGGCGGCCCGCACCTCGGCGGTCTGGACGCGTACTGGCCCGAGCAGGCGGTGGCGGTCGAACTGGACACCAGCGCCCGGCTGCAGGACGCGGCCGCCGCGCGGTCCGGGTACGCCCGCAAGCGCGAGTACCTGGAGCGGCTGGGCATCACCGTCGTCCACATCACCCCGCGGGGGCTCAGGGACGCGATGGAACAGCAGGCCACGGTCGTGCGCACCGCGCTGATGGCCGCGAACGACCGCGATCCCGCCGCGTATGTCGTGGTGCTGCCCCGGTGGTGACGGACCGGGCGGTGCCCGGAGGGGAGGGGAGGGGCCCACGAGGTGTTCTCGCGGGCCCCTCCCCGCGTTCCGGTGGCGTTGTCAGTGCCCCGATCTAGTGTGGACGAGCAGAGAATCCATGACCGGCCGCGGCTGCCGTGAAGAGCAAGACGAGCGACAGGAGACCTTGATGACTTCCCTGCCCGATCGCCCGAACACCGCGCTGCTGGTGATCGACATGCAGCACGGCGCGGTGGACGGCGCCCACGACCTCGCCCGTGTGATCGCGAACATCGACACGCTCGTCTCCAAGGCCCGCGCAGAGGCGGTGCCGGTGATCTGGGTGCAGCACTCCGACGACCACATGAAGCGGGGCAGCGACTCCTGGCAGTACGTGCCGGAGCTGGTCCGCCAGGACGCGGAGCCCCTGGTCCACAAGAACTACGGCGACTCCTTCGAGGCCACCGACCTGGAGGACCTGCTCGCCGAGCGCGCCGTGGGCCATGTCGTGGTCACCGGCGCCCAGACCGACGTCTGTATCCGCTCCACCCTCCACGGCGCCATAGCCCGCGGGTACGACGTCACCCTGGTCGGGGACGCCCACACCACGGAGGACCTCACCGCGTACGGCGCCCCCGCCCCGGCGGCGGTCGTCGCCCACACCAACCTGTACTGGAAGTGGCAGACCGCGCCCGGCCGGCGCGGGGACACCGTCGAGACGGCGAAGGTGAGCTTCGCGGCGAGCGCCGCGGACTGAGGGCCGGCACACCCTCGCCGTGCCCGGCTGGGCACGGCGAGGGCGGGGTGGGCTACTTCCCGCAGAACTCCGCCTCGATCACCGCCTCGCTGTCCCCCGTCCAGTCGGCGTTGAAGTTGAGGGCGAGGGAGTGACGACCGTCCGCCGTGGTGACGGCCACGGAGGACGAGCCGTGGATGCCTCCGTCGTGGCCCCAGACGCGGACGCCGCAGCTCAGCCTCTGCTCCAGGAGGCCGAGGCCGTAGCGCACGGTCGGGACGCCGTCGATCCCGACCGTCGTGCGCATCTCCTTGAGCTGCTCGCGCGGCAGGAGCCTGCCCCGCAGGAGGGCCGTGTAGAAGCGGTTCAGGTCCGCGCTGTCGGAGATCATCTCCCCGGCCGAGGAGGCCATGGAGGGGTTCAGGGTGGTGACGTCGTACGTCGGTCCGGTAGCCGTCGCGGCCAGCTTGGAGTACGCCCTGCTGCTGGGCCGCGGAACGGTCACCCTGGTACCGGGGACCGAAGTCGCATGCAGGCCGAGGGGTTTGATGATCCGGTCGCGGATCTGGGCTGCGTAGGAGTGCCCGGTGACCTTCTCGATCACCATGCCGGCCAGGACGTAGTTCGTGTTCGAGTAGTTCCAGGACGTACCCGGCGCGAAGTCGGGCCGGTGGGACAGGGCGACGGCGACGATCTGCTCGGGGGTGACCGTGTCGTAGCGGTGCCGGAGGAATCCGTCCTTGAGGATGTGTGTGCCGATGAAGTCCTCGTCGGTCGTGTAGTTGAAGATCCCGCTGGTGTGGTTGAGGAGTTGGCGGACGGTGATTTTTGTTCCGTCATAGCCGTTGCCCCGCACCACGCCGGGCAGCCAGGTGTCCACCGTGTCGTCCAGTGACAGCCGTCCCTCCGCCTCCAGTTGGAGCAGGACGGTGGAGATGAAGGTCTTGGTGATGCTGCCGACGCGGTAGCGGTCGGCCGTGGAGCGCGGTGCGCCGGTCCGCAGGTCGCCCACGCCCGCCGTGGCGGACCATGCGCCGTGCCGGTCCACGGCCGTCGCCGTCGCTCCCGGCACACCGTCCCGCACGGCCGCCTCCATGGCCTGCCTGGTCGGCGTGTGGCCGCCTCTCGCGGGCGCCGCCGTCGCGGGCCCCGCCAGTGTCACCGCGACCGCCACGGCGGTAGCCCCCACCAGTCCCGTACGTACCCTCATGTCTTCCCCGTCTCACCGTCGGACTTGGTCGACGGGACAGACACGAAGGCACATCGACGGGTTGCCCGGACGGCGCGGGTTGAGCCGTATTCAGCCCTTCTTGAGGATCAGCTCGGTGTTGCGGTCGCGCGAGGTGCCCGCCAGGTCGGTGCGGGAGTCGGGCGCGTTGAAGGAGAGCTCTCGGTACAGCGCCGCGAGACCCGTCTGGGTGAGGTCGGAGATGTCCGTGGCGTGCGGGGCGGCGGACTCGATGAGGGTGGTGAACAGCGAGAGCGTGCCGTCCTTGTTGTCCACCAGCTCGATGACACGGGCGAGCTGGGGGTAGTCGACGTGGGAGGCGGTGGAGATCTCCCAGAAGGAGAGGTTGCCGGGGCCGGCGTGCGGAGTGATCTCGTTCTCGTGGGTGTGACCGTTCACCCAGGCCAGGGTGTTGCTGAAGCGGGCGAGGAGGGCGACGACCTCGTCCCCGCCGTGCCGCTTCTCGGCCGCGTGGGCCGGGTCGGCCTGCGTGTTGCGCATCGTCTTGCTGGTGTGGTGGCTGAAGACGACGACGTACGAGTCCTTGTTCTCGCCCAGCGTCCTCTCCAGCCAGCGCAGCTGCGCCGTGCCGATCGAGCCCTCGAAGTGGCCGCCGGGGTCGGTGGTGTCCAGGCTGACGCCGATGACGTCCTCGGCGATGCGGAACGTGTAGTACGCGGTGCCCGCGGCGACGTTCGCGGAGGAGTAGCCGTGGCCGATCGGGCCCGGTCCGGTGTTGGCCGGGTCGAGGTGCGCCTTGAGGTACTCGGCGGGCGTGAACGGAGCGCGCCTCTCGTCGGGCGTGACCGAGCGCATCTGCCGGGTGTGCGATTTGAGCAGGTTGTGGAACTCGGCGCCCTTCGGACTGCGGGCGTACTTGATCGAGGCGAGGAGCGCGTTGCTCTCCGCCGCGCCCAGTGACATCAGCTTCTTGCCGCCGACGGCGAACTCGGTGAGGTACGAGTCTCCGCGCGATCCGTAGACGCCGAGCGGAAGGGCGTCGTGGTTGCCGACGGTGGAGTACCAGGGCAGGCTCAGGCCGGGGCTGCGCAGCTCGCGGATCGCGGCCTCCAGGAAGCCCTTGATGTGCGGGAAGCCGACCTGCTTGTCGGCGTCGCGCAGGGTGGCGTCGGGCTGCCAGTAGGTCTTCAGGCCGCTGGCCTGGACGCCTTCGTAGTGCCGCGGGTCACCGCTGTTCGGGCTGATCCGGCCACCGCTCATGACCTTCAGGAACCAGTCCAGCTCCGTCTTGGAGTTGTTGTCGGTGTTGTCCCCGGTCGTCATGACGAAGTGCAGCGGAGAACCGGTGACGGGGGCTCCGTGAAGGGAGTTGACGCGCTCGACGAGCGAGACCGCGCCCGCGACGGTCAGCGCCTCCTGCGGGCGCCAGGCGTTCCTCTTGCCGGAGCGCAGATACTCCACACGCATCGGGTGCTGGACATCGGTCAGATGCAGGTCGGTGAGCTGCACGAACGCGGCGAGCGCGGTGCGCCGGTCCTCACGGCCCGCCTTGCCGGCGGCCAGTTCGTCGCGCACGACGCGCTTCCAGCCGGGGCCGTTCCCGAGCCTGCGGTACCCGGGGACGTTGAAGTGCGGAGTGGCGACGCTGCTCAGCGTCGTACCCCGGGTGTACGGGGCGAGCCCGGCCGGTGTCTTGCGAGCGGCCGCGGCCGACTGCTCCGTGGTGTGGGCGACGGAGTCGGCCACGGGTGCCTGGCCCGGCGTCGCGGCGTGTGCCGGGACCTCCGGGCGCAGGGCGAGACCGATCCCCGCGGAGAGGGACACCGCGCCGGCGGCGGCCAGCAGGGCTCGGCGGTCGAGGGCGGGTACGGTGGCGACAGAGCGTATGCGCGGCATGGCGCGGTCTCCCCGAGTGCGAATGCGTCGGCAGTGGCCGCGGAGCGCTCGACTCGCGAACTCCCCGCTCATACTGGATCGTTGGCACTGGGGATGACCTGCGCGTTAACTGGGTGGCAACGGGCGGCACCGATCACCGTACGTCGATCTTGGCGCCCCCCGGACGTCAATGGAGTCCTGTCCGAACGGCCGGTGGCCGGTCACTCCGTGTTCATCTTTCGGGGTAGGGGAGGTGATTCCGGGGCTCTCGCCCGCCCGTTCACGGATTTGCCGGTGAGTACGCGGGCGCGGACCAGCGCAGGGGGCTGGCGCCGGGTGTCTCGACGGCTTCGGTGAGGGTGAACCGGACGGTCCGTTCGCCGTCCGGGGCGAACTCCGTGCGGGCCGTGCCGGTCAGCTGGAGCACCGCTCCCGATGTCCAGTCCAGGAGGAGCAGACCGGCGCGCGGGTCACCCACGAGGTCAAGGCGAGCGAGCGGTCGAGGTCCGTGACGTTCAGGCCGATGCGGCCGGTGCGCAGCGTCATGACAGTCCCTTTCCGCCGTCGGCCGCCCCCAAGGAGAGTTAACCCTTGTCATTGACATTAAAGGTTAGAATCGAGGGCGCCAACCGGTGACCTACTCTTGAGCGGTTAGCAGTGAAGGGAGACCCACCCATGTCCACCAGCCCCGACCCCCGCCCCCTCACCGGCGAGCCGGTCTCGCTCGACCTGCTCAACACGCGCTGGATCCACGAGGGCGTGGTGCGGGACCTGCTGACCGGCACCCAGGGCCTCGCGGTCTGGCTGGCGGGCAACGGGCTCGACCTCCCGGCCGACGACACAGTCCTGCGCCACACGCTCGAAGCCCGCGACGCCCTGCGCGCCGTGATCGACACACCCCACGGACCGGGCGACGACCCCAGACGGAACGGGACCGCGGAGGGTGACAGGCCCGGCGGGACCTCCGATGGTGACGGACCGACGGACGTCGGCCCCCGGATCGCGGCGGAGGCCGCCGCCCGTGTCGACGCCGTGCTCGCGCACGGTCGCGTCCGCCTGACGCTGACCACTCAAGGGCCGGGCGGGACGCCCGAGTTCGACGATCCCTCCTGGGCGCCGGCCTGGCTCGCCGCACGCGACTACCTGGAACTGCTGGACACCGCCCCGGACCGCATCCGCCGCTGCGCCCACGACGCGTGCATCCTGCACTTCTTCGACACCTCGCGGAACGGCACCCGCCGCTGGTGTTCCATGGCGGCCTGCGGTAACCGTGCGAAGGCATCCCGCCACTACGCGCGCACAAAAGAGAGCTGAATCGACAAAGCGAGACATCCTAGCCGTCCGGGATATCACCTCATAGCGGGTCATCATCGTCATGGCGTATGGCGGAAGTACGCCATGGCTCTATCCCGCCTCGGTCAACTCTCCCCAAACAACTGCCCCTTGGGTAAAGCTGAGCGGTCATCCGGGTTCACATACCGGACCGACGCGACCGGTCCACAACGACCGTCGGAACCGGCCGTTCCACGCTCGTTCCTTTACCGACAAGGGATGCAGATGACCTCCGACCCTCAGCGCGCCCCGATAACGGGCGCGAGACGCGTGGCCCGCCTGGCCGTGGCCGCGGGCCTGGTGACCGCGCTCTCCGCGGCCGGGCCGATACCCATGGCCTTCTCCTCGGACACGGGCGCGCCCACGGCCGACCCGGGCACCAAGTCCGCCGCCGCCAAGCTCGGTTCGACCGACGCCGACCTCCTCGCCGAGGCCAAGGCCAAGGGCGACAAGAACGTCACCATGATGATCGCGACGGCTCCGGGCCAGACCGAGCAGGTCGCCAAGGAGCTGGGCGCGGTCAAGGGCGGCTCGGTGGGCCGCAGTTACGACAAGCTCGGCTACGTCCGGGCCACCGTCCCGACGAGCAGGGCGGACTCGGCCATCGCCGCCGCCGCGAAGCTTCCCTCGGTGCACGGGATCGACCTGCGCCAGGAGATCGCGCTGGACGACCCCACCCCGAGCGCCGACACCGCCAGACACGGCAACAACGCCTCCACGGCCGCCACTTACCCGGGCCCCGGCAAGAACACCCCCGCCGAGAACCCGTACAACCCGTCCTTCGAGACGGGTGCCGTCGACTTCGTCAAGGATCACCCGAAGGCGGACGGCCGGGGCGTCACCATCGGCATCCTGGACTCCGGCGTCGACCTGGGCCACCCGGCGCTGCAGAAGACCACCACCGGCGAGCGCAAGATCGTCGACTGGGTCACCTCGACCGACCCGATCCTCGACAGCGACGCGACCTGGCGCCCGATGATCACCCCCGTGGCCGGGCCCACCTTCACGTACAGCGGCAGGACGTGGACGGCGCCCGCGGGTTCGTACGAGATCAGCACGTTCCGGGAGTCGGCGACGGCGGGCGGCGACGCCGCGGGCGACGCGAACCGCGACGGTGACACCACCGACGCGTGGGGCGTGCTCTACGACCCGGCGGCCGGCACGGTCACCGTCGACCTGAACAACAACAGCGACTTCACCGACGACAAGCCGATGAAGCCGTACAAGGACGGCTTCCAGATCGGCTACTTCGGCACCGACAACCCGGCGACGGACGTCGTCGAGCGGCAGCCGTTCGTCGTCGAGATCCGCAAGGACGTGCCGATGGACCCGTACGGCGGGTCCTGGATCGGCAAGAAGGCCGACTTCGTCAACATCGGCGTCATCGAGGCCGAGCACGGCACCCACGTCGCGGGCATCACCGCCGCGAACGGCCTGTTCGGCGGCAAGATGAGCGGCGCGGCCCCGGGCGCGAAGATCGTCTCCTCGCGCGCCTGCACCTGGACCGGCGGCTGCACCAACGTCGCGCTGACCGAGGGCATGATCGACCTCGTCGCCAACCGCGGTGTGGACATCGTCAACATGTCCATCGGCGGTCTGCCCGCGCTCAACGACGGCAACAACGCGCGCTCCGAGCTCTACACGCGCCTCATCGACACCTACGGCGTCCAGCTGGTGATCTCCGCGGGCAACTCGGGACCCGGCGCGAACACCATCGGTGACCCCGGCCTGGCCGACAAGGTCATCTCGGTCGGCGCGACCATCTCCAAGGAGACCTGGGCCGCCAACTACGGCTCGCAGGTGGAGAAGAAGTACCAGATGCTGCCCTTCTCCTCGCGCGGCCCGCGTGAGGACGGCGGCTTCACGCCGACGCTGAGCGCGCCCGGCGCCTCCATCAACTCCACCCAGACCTGGATGCCCGGCTCCCCGGTCGCCGAGGCGGGTTACACCCTTCCGGCCGGCTACTCGATGCTCCAGGGCACCTCGATGGCGTCCCCGCAGGCCGCGGGCGCCTCGGCGCTGCTGCTGAGCGCGGCGAAGCAGAAGGGCATCGCCCTCAGCCCGGCCGGCCTGCGCACCGCGCTGACGTCGACCGCCGACCACATCAAGGGCGTTCAGGCGTACGAGGAGGGTGCGGGCCTCATCAACATCGGTGACGCCTGGGACGCCATCAAGGACGGCGCCACCGCGCACGACGCCGCGACTTCCAACTACGCCGTGAAGGCGCCGGTCGACACCGCGATCGACTACGCGCTGAAGACACCGGGCTTCGGCACCGGCCTGTACGACCGTGAGGGCGGCCTCAAGGCGGGCGAGCGCAAGACGTACGACATCACCGTCACTCGTACCTCGGGCGAGGACCGGCCGATCCGGCACGAGCTGTACTTCGAGAACAACGCCTCCGGCACCTTCCGGATCGTCGGCTCGGACGAGGTGAGGCTCCCGCTGAACCAGCCGGTGACCGTCAAGGTCCAGGCCGCGCCGAAGTCGGCCGGCCTGAAGAGCGCGATCCTCGAAGTGGACGACCCGCGGACCGAGGGCGTCGACAAGCAGATCCTGTCGACCGTCGTGGTCTCGGCTCCGCTCAAGTACACCTACGCCGCGTCGAGTTCGGTGCAGCGCAACAGCACCGCGTCGTACTTCGTCACGGTCCCCGAGGGCGCCAAGTCCCTGGAGGTCGCGATCGGCGGGCTGAAGGACAAGAGCCAGACCCGGTTCATCGCGATCCACCCGTACGGCGTTCCGGTCGACAACACCGGCACCCCGTACTGCTACAACAACTACCTCGACGGCAACGGCTGCAAGCCCGACGTGCGTTCGTACGCGGACCCGCAGCCCGGCGTCTGGGAGATCGAGGTCGAGGCGCGCCGTACCTCACCGCTGCTCGACAACCCGTACAAGCTCGATGTCGCCGTGCTCGGCGCGGCCTTCGACCCGGCCGTCGTGACCGTCCCCGAGGCCAAGGTCGGCACCCCGGCCACCGCCTCCTGGAAGGTGACGAACAACTTCGCCGCGCTCGACGGCAGGCTGAAGGGCGGCCCGCTCGGTTCCTCGAAGAACGCGCGGCCGACCATCACCGAGGGCGCGACGCAGACCACGACCGTCGAGGTACCCGCGGGCGCCGCGTCGCTCGACGTGGCCATCGGCAACGTCTCGGACAACGCCGCCGACCTCGACCTGACGGTGAAGAACGCCGCCGGTGCCGTCGTCGGGCAGTCCGCGGACGGCGACTCGGAGGAGGCCGTCTCCATCGCCTCCCCCGCCGCCGGGACGTACACCATCGAGGTCGCGGGCTACTCGGTCCCGTCGGGCTCGACGGCGTACGACTACCAGGACGTGTTCTTCTCGTCCGCGCTCGGCACGGTCACGGTCGACGACTCCACCCCGGTGAAGCTCGCGACCGGTGCCTCGGCCACGGTGTCCGGTTCGGTCACCGCCGCCGCCGCGGCGCCCGAGGGACGCGAGTTCTTCGGTCAGGTCCAGCTGGTGAACGCGCGCGGCACGGTCGCGGGCCTCGGCAGCGTGAAGATCGAGAAGGTCACGCCGTAACGGTGTGACCCCCGCGGCCGCGCGAGCGGCCCGGGCAGGGGCCGACCGCGCGAGTGGCCCCGGGCAGGGGCGGGCGTCCGGAAACGGACGCCCGCCCTTTCGCGTGCCGCACCACCCACGGGTCACCGCCCGCCCCTCACCGCCCGCACTCCATGCCCTGGGACTCGGGCAGCGCCCTGACGATCCAGGACCGGTCGCGGGCGATGTCTTTCTCCCCCGTGGTCCAGATGTCGGGCGTGACGGCGTGCTGCCGGATGCCGACCAGTACCTCGTCCCCCAGGTGCGGCCGCGGACCGGCGTTCCTGTCCATCAGGAAGGTGACCGTCTTCTCGCCCTTGGCCGGCTTGTAGTAGTGGTACACGTCAAGGGTGATCCGGTCCTGTCCGGTGCCGGGGACCGGGAGCACCTCGGTGACCTCGCCCTCCGCGATGAGCCGGGAACAGGCGATGTAGCCGGGGCCGCTGAAGGAGCCGGCGCTGGGGCGGTCCGCCGCCTTGGAGTCGGACGAGCTCGTGACGTCCGCTCCGCCCCCGTCGTGCGCGACCAGCCAGCCCATCCCGACGACCAGCGTGGCCACCGCGGCGGCCGCCAGGGTGCCGACGGCGAGGCCACCGGGATGCCGGGAGCGCTTCTTCGGGACGCCCCCCGGACGCCCGCCCCCGGGGGCCCGTGCCCCCTGGGCCTGCTGGTCTTTCCCGGACTTCTTGAATCTCTGGAGCCTCTTGGACTTCTGGGGCTTCCGGGGCTTCCGGGGCTTCCGGGACGACGCGTGGGCCGACTCGGACTGCCTCCCGGAGTCCGCCAGCGCGTCGCCGATGATGACCAGCTGTTCCCGGAGCACGTCCACGTCCGCGGCGGCCGACCGGTACTCGGCCATGAACACGACGTCGTCGCGAGCGCCTTCGGGCGGTGCGGCGTCCGTGATCGCGGCCAACAGCGCGTCCACACCTTCGTACTCGGCCACGTCACACCACCTCGTCCTCGTGCAGGCGGGCGCGCAGCGCGCGGACCGCCGTGTGCAGCCTGCTCTTGACCGTGCCCTCGGGTATGCCGAGCTCGCCGGCGATGTCGCGCACGGGCAGGTCGGCGTAGAAACGCAGGACGAGGACCTGGCGCTGGGCGTCGGGCAGTTCGTCCAGGCCCTGGGCGACGGCCAGCGAGAGCACACTGGACTCCTCGTCGGAGGGCTGCTCCAGCTGCCTCAGCGAGGCGAGGCGTTCACCCAGCCGCTCCTGCCTGCGCTTGGCCCGGTGCCAGTCCATCGCGAGGTTCGACGCGACGACCGCCGCCCAGGCCGACACATCGCGCGGCGCCTCGTCCCCCTTGGCGGCACGCTCCAGCAACCGCAGCCGGACCTGCTGTACCCCGTCCGGCAGGTCCGCCTGCGGTACGCCCCCGAGCGCGAGCACCGCCCGTACCCGGCGTTCCTGCGCCGCGTCCAGCGGATCGTCCGCCCCCGGCACCCGACGTGGCTTTCTGCGCAGCACAGCCACTCCTCCCCCCTCCCGCCTCTCCCCCTACGACGCCGGTGCGGGCCAAAACGTTCGGCCGGGTTCGAGTCGTACGTCACACCGGGCCCGAATCCATCACGGCACCCACGCCGTACGGCTTGCGGTCCCGCTCTGCCGCGGGGCGATTTCTTCGTACCCGGACGCCGGGCCGCCGCAGGATCGGGCACCTCGGCGCACGTCCCGGCGTCCCACGTCTTGAGCGGCTCGGCGAAAGGATTGGACACGCGGACCGGGGTCAGACGCATGATGGAAGCGCTGGAGCACGTAGAACGCAACGTCAAGGGAGTCGCCGTGAGGGTCGGAATCGTCGGAGCCACCGGTATGGTCGGCACAGCCATGCGCAAGATCCTCGTCGAGCGGGACTTCCCGGCCGAGGAACTGCGTCTGTTCGCCTCGGCCCGTTCGGCCGGGTCGGTCGTCGACGGGGTCACGGTGGAGGACGCTTCCACGGCGGACTACTCGGGCCTGGACATCGTGCTGTTCTCGGCGGGCGGCGCCACCTCCAAGGCGCTGGCCGAGAAGGTCGCCTCGCAGGGCGCGGTCGTGATCGACAACTCCTCCGCCTGGCGCAAGGACCCCGAGGTCCCCCTCGTCGTCTCCGAGGTGAACCCGCACGCGATCACCGACCGCCCCAAGGGCATCATCGCCAACCCGAACTGCACGACGATGGCCGCGATGCCGGTCCTCAAGCCGCTGCACGAGGAGGCCGGCCTGGAAGCGCTGGTCGTCGCCACCTACCAGGCCGTGTCCGGTTCGGGCGTCGCCGGTGTGGCGGAACTGCACGGCCAGGCCCTGAAGGTCGTCGGCGACGCCGACCGGTTGACCCACGACGGCGAGGCGGTCGACTTCCCCGAGCCGCAGGTCTACAAGCGCCCCATCGCCTTCAACGTGCTCCCCCTCGCCGGCTCGATCGTCGACGACGGTCTGAACGAGACCGACGAGGAGCAGAAGCTCCGGAACGAGTCCCGCAAGATCCTGGAGATCCCCGCCCTCAAGGTCTCCGGCACCTGCGTCCGTGTCCCGGTCTTCTCCGGCCACTCCCTCCAGGTGAACGCCCGCTTCGCGCGCCCGCTCTCCGCCGAGCGCGCCACCGAGCTGCTCGCGGGCGCCCCGGGTGTCGTCCTCTCCGACATCCCGACCCCCCTCCAGGCCGCCGGCAAGGACGCGTCGTACGTCGGGCGCATCCGGCCGGACGAGACCGTCGAGCACGGCCTCGCGCTGTTCGTCTCCAGCGACAACCTCCGCAAGGGCGCCGCGCTGAACGCGGTCCAGATCGCGGAGCTGGTGGCGGCCGAGCTCAAGGGCTGACGCCCGGATCCACCGCGCGTCCGAGGGGGCGGGGCACCGGCCGGTGCCCCGCCCCCTCGGTTTCCGCGGGTGCGGCTGTGACAGCGGGCGGGACATCGAACCGGTGTCCCGCCCGCTGTCCCGGGCACCGGCACGCGTTGTCCCGGGCACCGGCACGAACGCCGGCGCCCGGATGGCCCTCACCCGGGTGAGGGGATTACGCGGTGGCCGCCCCCGCGTCCGCCGCCTGGGCCTTCAGGGCTCGCTCGACGCCCGAACGGGACTCCGAGACGAGGCGTCGCAGGGCGGCGTTGGGCTCGGCCGAGAGCAGCCAGGCGTCCGTCTTGGCGAGGGTGTCCTCGGCGACCTGGATGCCCGGGTAGAGACCGGTCGCGATCTGCTGCGCGATCTCGTGCGAACGGACGTCCCAGATCTCCTTGACCACGGTGAAGTACTCGTCCGTGTAAGGGGCGAGCAGCTCACGCTGGTCGGTCTGGACGAAGCCCGCGATGACCGCCTCCTGCACGGCGTTCGGGAGCTTGTCGGACTCGACGACCGAGGCCCACGCCTCCGCCTTCGCCTCCTCGGTGGGACGGGCCGCCCGCGCGGTGGCCGCGTGCCGCTCGCCGGCGGCCGTCTTGTCACGCTCGTACTCGGCGGCGATCTCCGCGTCGTCGAAGCGTCCGACGGCCGCGAGCCGCTGCACGAGGGCCCAGCGCAGCTCGGTGTCGACGGCGAGGCCCTCGATGGTCTCGCGGCCTTCGAGCAGTGCCTCCAGGAGGTCGAGCTGCTCCGGAGTGCGCGCGGTCGCCGCGAAGGCGCGCGCCCAGGCGAGCTGGTGGTCCCCGCCGGCCTCGGCCGCGTGCAGGTGGGCGAGCGTCGCGTCCGTCCAGCGGGTCAGCAGCGCCTCGCGGGCGGTCGGGTCGGCGTAGAGCTCGATCGCGAGCTTCACCTGCCGCTGCAGCGACTGCACGACACCGATGTCGGACTCCTTGCCGATGCCGGACAGCACCAGCGCCAGGTAGTCGCGGGTGGCGAGCTCGGCGTCGCGGGTCATGTCCCAGGCCGAGGCCCAGCACAGGGCGCGCGGCAGGGAGGACTCGAAGTCGCCGAGGTGCTCGGTGACGAAGGCGAGCGAGTCCTCGTCGAGGCGGACCTTGGCGTACGACAGGTCGTCGTCGTTGAGCAGGATCACGTCGGGGCGGCGCCTGCCGGCGAGCTGCGGTACGGCGGTCAGCTCGCCGTCCACGTCCAGCTCGATGCGCTCGTCGCGCACCAGCTTGCCGCTGTCGGCGTCGAGGTCGTAGAGGCCGACCGCGATGCGGTGCGGGCGCAGCGTGGGCTCGCCCTGGGCGCCGGCGGGCAGGGCCGGGGCCTCCTGGCGGATGGCGAAGGAGGTGACGACACCGTCGGCGTCGGTCTCGATCTCCGGGCGCAGGATGTTGATCCCGGCCGTCTGGAGCCACTTCTGCGACCAGGTCCCGAGGTCGCGTCCGGAGGTCTCCTCCAGGGCGCCGAGGAGGTCGGACAGGCGGGTGTTGCCGTACGCGTGGGCCTTGAAGTAGGCCTGGACGCCGCTGAAGAACTCGTCCATGCCGACGTAGGCGACGAGCTGCTTGAGGACGGAGGCGCCCTTGGCGTACGTGATGCCGTCGAAGTTGACGAGCACGTCGTCGAGGTCGCGGATCTCGGCCATGATCGGGTGCGTGGAGGGCAGCTGGTCCTGCCGGTACGCCCACGTCTTCATGGAGTTGGCGAACGTGGTCCAGGAGTGCGGCCACCGGCTGTCGGGGTGGTAGGCCTGGCAGGCGATGGAGGTGTAGGTGGCGAACGACTCGTTCAGCCAGAGGTCGTTCCACCACTCCATCGTCACGAGGTCGCCGAACCACATGTGGGCCAGCTCGTGCAGGATCGTCTCGGCGCGCAGCTCGTAGGCCGCGTCGGTGACCTTGGAGCGGAAGACGTACTGGT
The DNA here is from genome assembly GCF_042888885.1 of Streptomyces sp. NPDC002742. Lineage (NCBI taxonomy): Bacteria > Bacillati > Actinomycetota > Actinomycetes > Kitasatosporales > Streptomycetaceae > Streptomyces > Streptomyces sp. NPDC002742. The sequence goes on along the minus strand of NZ_JBIAQF010000003.1, from coordinate 433,637 downwards.
CGCGGATCGTGACCGCGCCCGCGTTCTCCATCGCGCCCGCGTTGAACTCGGGCACGAAGAGCTGGTCGTACTTCTTGAACGGGTACGCGTAGTCGAACTTCTCCTGGAACCAGTCGAAGCCCTGCCGGGTGACCTCGAAGATCGCGTCCGAGTCGAGGAACTCGGCGAGCGAGGGACGACAGTAGATGCCGAGCGGCACGGTCTGTCCGTCCTTCTCGTACACGCTGTGCACGGAGTGGTACGGGCCGACGATCAGCGCGGTGATGTACGTGGAGATCCGCGGCGTCGGCTCGAAGGCCCAGACGTCGTCCTTGGGCTCCGGAGCCGGCGAGTTGGAGATGACCGTCCAGCCGGAGGGCGCCTTCACGGTGAACTGGAAGGTGGCCTTCAGGTCGGGCTGCTCGAAGGACGCGAAGACACGGCGTGCGTCCGGAACCTCGAACTGGGTGTAGAGGTACGCCTGCTGGTCGACGGGGTCGACGAACCGGTGCAGGCCCTCGCCGGTGTTGGTGTAGGCGCAGTCGGCCACGACGCGGAGGACGTTGCGCCCCTCCAGGAGCCCCGGGAGCGCGATCCGCGAGTCCTTGAAGACCTCGGCCGCATCGAGCGGGTCGCCGTTGAGGGTGACTTCGTGGACCGTCGGGGCCACCAGGTCGATGAACGACTCCGCGCCGGTCTCGGCGGAGTCGAAGCGCACCGTGGTCACGGACCGGTAGGTGCCGCCCTCCTGCGCGCCGGAGAGGTCGAGATCGACCTCGTACGAGTCAACGGTGAGCAGCTTCGCGCGCTGCTGCGCCTCTTCGCGGGTCAGGTTTGTGCCAGGCACGCGGTCATCTCCTCGTTATGTGTGGGTTGCGCCATCCTTCCACGGGAGCCGCACACAGCGCGATGTCCGTTTCCCGCCGGTGGCGGGCGGGCGCGGGCGGGAGCCTGGACGCATGACGAAGTACATCGCACACCCCATCGGCCCGGCCGCCTTGAAGGAACTCCGCGACACCGACGACGCGGGCCGCCCGCTCGCCCCGCCGGCCGACGAGGAGGGCGGTGCCATGCTGCGCTGCTGTCTGCGCCGCAGCGAGCCCGGTGAGCGCGTCGCCCTGGTCTCCTACGCCCCGCTGCGCCGCTGGGCCGCGGAAACGGGCGCCGAGCCGGGCGCGTACGACGAACAGGGCCCGGTCTTCATCCACGCGGAGGCCTGCGCGGGCCCGGCCACGGACGCCCTCCCGTTCACGAACGCCCGTCGCACGGTCCGTCGCTACTCGGCCGCGGGCCACATCCTGGGCGGACGACTGGTCGAGACACCGACCACGTTCGACGAGGCCTTCACAGCGGCGTTCGCCGACCCGAAGGTGGCCCTGCTCCACGTACGGGCGGTGGAGTACGGCTGCTTCCTGTACGAGGTGCGGCGGGGCTAGTTCTCGCAGGGGGCCGGGGCCCGACCGGGCTCGTTCCCGTACGCGGTACGCCGGGGCCGGGGATCCCGCCCGGGCCGGGACGCGCCGGTCAGGTCTCGGACGACGGGGGTGGAGGCGGTGGCGGTCGTACGGACCCTGAGCTGGCCGAACACCGTCGCCCCGAACGCCAGCGTCATGCCCGCCGACTGCACCGGTGTCAGCGCCTGCCCCAGCGCAGCCCAGCCGATGGCCGCCGCGGTCAACGGCGAGAGCGGGCCGAGGAACGTCACCTGTGTGGCGGTGAGCCGTCCGATGCCCCGGAACCACAGCCAGTAGGCGAGCGCGGTGTTCGCCAGCGCGAGGTACAGGTAGCCGCCGATCGCCCGGCCGTCCAGCACGGGCGGCGCTCCCTCGACGACAAGGGCGACGGGCGCGATCAGCAGTCCTCCGGCGGTCAGTTGCCAGGCCGTCAGGGCCAGCGGACCGACTCCGTCAGGCCGCCCCCACCGTTTGGTGAGCACCGTGCCGGTGGACATCGACGCGGTGGAGGCGAGCGCCGCGAGGACACCCAGGAGGTCGAGGGCGCCCGCCGCTTTCAGGACGACGAGGCTGACGCCGAGGGCCGCGGTGATACCGGTGAGGAGCGTGCGGAGGGTCGGCCGGTCGCCGAGCAGCGCCGCCGCGAGGCCCGCCACGAACAGGGGCCCGGTCGAGCCGACCACGGCCGCCATTCCGCCGGGCAGCCGGTACGCGGAGAGAAACAGCAGCGGGAAGAACGCGCCTATGTTCAGCGCGCCCAGCACGGCCGCCTTCCCCCACCACACGCCGCGCGGCAGCACGCGCGCGAGAGCGAGGAGCAGCAGCCCGGCGGGCAGGGCGCGCAGCCCGGCCGTGAACAGGGGCCGGTCGGGCGGGAGGAACTCGGTGGTCACGGCATAGGTGCTGCCCCAGGAGACGGGGGCGAGCGCGGTGAGGGCTATGAGGGCGGGTCGTTTCACGTCCACGGGACACCCGGTTTCGAGTAGACCGAACGGAACTAGGTCGGCAATAAGTAGCTTAGTCGCAAGCTACTTATATGCAAGTCGCTTGCGCGTCGCTTTCCGGCGACCCGCTCCCCAGCGACCCACTTGCCTCCGAGCCGCTTTCTTGCGACCGGCCCGCGGGGCGGCGGATACTCGCTCCCATGAGCACCCCCAAGGACCCCGTCGACCTGATCGTCGAACAGTGGGCCGTCGTCCGGCCGGACCTCGACACCACGGCGATGGAGGTCTTCGGGCGGGTCTTCCGGCTCGCCCGCGCCATGGGCGACCGGATGGAGCAGGCGTACGCGCGGTACGGGATCTCGCGCGGGGAATTCGACGTCCTGGCGACACTGCGCCGCTCCGACGCCCCCCACACGCTCCCGCCACGCCGGCTCTCGGCCACGCTCATGCTGACCACGGGCGGGATGACCGGGCGCCTGGACAAGCTGGAGCGCGCCGGACTGCTCCGCCGCTCCCCCGATCCGCACGACCGGCGCGGTCTCCAGGTCACCCTGACGGACGAGGGACTGAGGCTGATCGACGAGGCCGTCGGAGCCGGGCTCGCCGTCCAGACAGCCGCGCTCTCGGCCCTCGACAGCGGCCAGGCCGCCCAACTGGCCGACCTGTTGCGCCCCTTGCTGTCCGCCACCGCCTCCTAGGCGGACGGCGCCACGCCCCTGGAACCTGTCCGCAATCCGTGGGGCCAGGGCCAGGACGGCCGGCCCGGGACGGCGGCGAAAACGCGGCGAGGGAGTCCGCGCACGCGATCGTGCGGGGACTCCCTCGGCGGAGAGTTGGTGCGACGGGCGGGGCTCAGCCCTGCTTCGGCTGCTTGTGGGACTTGTCCAGGACCATCACGAGGCCGGCGATACCCAGGAACAGCGCGATCGGCAGCACGACGTAGAGACCGAGCGTTTCGATCACGCTCAGGCCGGAGCCGGGGTCGTCGCCGTCGTCGCGGGTCAGCGCGAGCGCGGGGGACGACATGAGCAGCATCATCAGCGTCGTACCGGCGGCCAGGGCACCGGCGCGCAGAGCGTTCTTCTTGTCCACGGTGCAAACGTAGCGAACACCCGTCGGGGCCGCGCGCCCGGGGGTGCCGTACGGAGGTCACGGGACACGGCGCGGGGGGCCCGGGGGACTCCCGGGCGGACCGGAGCGGCCGCTCTCGGCACGCACCACGTCGATCAGGGCGTGCAGCCGCGGTGACGCGGCCAGCTCCTCCAGGGTCACCGGGCGGCCCTCGGCGTCGGCGATGGGCAGGCGCCAGTTGGGGTACTCGTCCGAGGTGCCGGGGAGGTTCTGCGGCCGGCGGTCACCGACCCCGTCCGGGAGCCAGACGCCGATCAGGTGGGCCGGGGTGCGCAGCAGGAAGCGGTGCACGGCCTGGATCTCGGCCTCCTCGGCCGAGGCGGGTTCCCCGCCGTTCGCGCCGCGCAGCAGCCCGAGCCGGGAGAGCAGCGCCAGCCACTCCCGGGTGTCCGCGGCGGCGGCCGCCCGTTCCTCGTCGAGGGATCCGGTCAACAGGCCGAGCCGGTCGCGGAGTTCGACGTGTTCGCCGGTGAGCCGGGCCGCGGTGGGCGGCAGGTCGTGGGTGGTGGCGGTGGCCAGGCAGTCGGCACGCCAGCTCTCGGGCGGCAGGGGCATGCCGTCGCCGTCCCAGTCGCGTTCGAACCACATCACCGAGGTGCCCAGGACTCCCCGCTCCTGGAGCGTCTCGCGCACCCCGGGTTCGACCGTCCCGAGGTCCTCCCCGATCACCAGCGCCCCGGCCCGCGAGGCCTCCAGCACCAGGATCGCGAGCATCGCCTCGGCGTCGTAGCGGACGTACGAGCCCTCGGTGGGCGGCTGCCCCTGGGGGATCCACCAGAGCCGGAACAGGCCCATGACGTGGTCGATGCGCAGGGCGCCCGCATGACGCAGGAGGGCGCGCAGCAGGCGCCGGTAGGGGGCGTATCCGGAAGCGGCGAGCCGGTCGGGCCGCCAGGGCGGCAGACCCCAGTCCTGGCCGCGCGCGTTGAAGGCGTCCGGGGGCGCGCCGACGGACATGCCGGGCGCGAAGTACTCCTGCTGGGCCCAGGCGTCGGCCCCGTCGGGGTGGACGCCGACGGCGAGGTCGTGCACGAGCCCGACGGTCATGCCCGCGTCGCGCGCGGAGCGCTGGGCGCGCGCGAGCTGGGCGTCGGTGAGCCAGGCGAGCCGGCTGTGGAAGTCGACGCGGTCCATCAGTTCGCCCCGGGCGCGGGCGGTTCCGGACGAGCGGGGGTCGCGCAGGGCCGCGGGCCAGTTCCGCCAGTCGGAGCCGTACACCTCGGCGAGCGCGCACCAGGTGGCGTGGTCCTCCAGCGCCTGGCCCTCCTCGGCGAGGAAGTCGGCGTAGGCGGCCTGCCGGCCGGGCCCGAGGGGCACCGCGCGGACGGATTCGAGCGCCTCGCGCTTGAGCTCCCACACGGCGTCGCGGTCGATCAGAGCGCCCTTGCGCAGAACGGATTCACGCAACTGTTCGGCTCGCTCCAGCACCATACGCAGCCGGTCGCGGTCCTCGGCGTACGGGTACTCGGGGATGTCCTCGACGCGCAGGTGCACCGGGTCGGGGAAGCGGCGGGAGGACGGCCGGTACGGGGAGGGGTCGGTGGGTTCGCCGGGCACGGCCGCGTGCAACGGGTTGACCTGGACGAATCCGGCGCCCAGCGCCCGCCCCGCCCAGGCGGTCAGCTCGGCGAGGTCGCCGAGGTCGCCCATGCCCCAGGAACGGCGGGAGAGCAGGGAGTAGAGCTGGACGAGCAGGCCGTACGTGCGTCCGGGCGGCGCGGGCAGCCGGGTGGGGGCGACGACGAGGTGGGCGTCGGCGGTGCGGCCGTCGGGCGCGGTGGCGTGCAGCGTGTGGACGCCGGGCGGGAGGTGGTCGGGTGAGGTTCGGGTCTCACCCTGTTCGGTGGTGATCCGCAGCCGGGTGGCGTCGGGCAGGCCGGTCAGTTCGGCGGGGGCGAGGCCGCCCCAGCACACGAGGGTCGGCGGCAGCAGCCGCTCGGCCGTCTCGGTCTCGTGGCGCGCGAGGGCGGCGCGTACGGCGTCCGGGGTGCTCGCGTCGACGCCGAGCGCCGCCAGGATCGCGACGAGCGCCGCGTCCGGTGCCACTACCGTGCGGTCCGGGGAGGGGCTGTGGACGGGGGCGACACCGTGCAGTTCGGCGAGCCGGGACAGGGGCGTCCGCGGTGCCGGCTCCGGTGCCGTCCGCGGCGGGTCGGCGGGCCCACTGGGTGCCATCAGACCCCCGACGCGGCGCCGGTCGAGGTGGGCTCGCTCGTCAGGTGCGCGGCGTCCGCGAGCGGCGGCTCACTGGTCAGGGGTTCGGCGTCGGGCAGCGGAGGCTCGCTGGTGAGCGGCACCTCGGCGGCGGCACCTTCCGAGCCGAGCGCAGACACGTGGGCGCCCTCGGGCTCGGCGGACGCCCGGCCCGCGCGGGGGCCGGGGACCGACGGCTCCGCTGCGCGTCCGGACAGGGCCGAGAGGAGAAGGTGTGCCGATGCGGCCACGGGGGCCTCCTTGTCGAGGTCGGGTACGGCGGCCGAGGGCATTCCGGCGGATCGTGCCGGAAACGGATGCCCTGGCGGTCACCGCAGCCCTACCCCGTGGGCGCGACGGCAGACGCACACGGACGAACAACGTGCTTCTGGTCACATTCTGTCGCCGTCCCGCACCTCCGGGCCGCCCCTCCAGGCTGGGGTAATCCCGGCACATCGGCCACTCTCGTTGACACCTTCACCACCCGGATGGTGGGCTCGACGCCACCCGGACGCCGCAGTCGGGGTGGCGGCTACGAGGGGGAACCGTGCGACTCGGGCGTGGAAAAGGAGCGACCGCACTCGCGTTCGCCGTGGTCGCGAGCGCGTTCGCCACGGCTCCCGCGGCCGTCGCGGCACCGCACGGCCCGGCGGCCTCCGCGGACGACGTGACGCCCGCCACGAGCGCGGTGCCCGCCGTCTGGCCCCGCCCACAGTCGCTGCGCGCGAACGGCACCCCGGTCGCGGTCACGGACGAGGTCGTCCTGGTCACCGGTACGGCGGACCCGGCGGTGTCCGGCTCGCCCGGTACGTTCGGCAGCGCACGCTCCGGCTCTCCGGCCGGCTGGTACTCCCCCGGCGCACCCATCACCCCGTACGCCCCCGGCGTGAGCGTCGACGCGAACACCTCGGACAGCGAGCTCGACCCGTACGCGCTCGAAGCGTTGCGCGCGCTGCTGCGGCAAGCCGGCGCCCGCGTGATCACGACGGCGCGGGACGGTGACGCGCTCCCGGCGCACGCCCTGGTGGTGCGGGTGGGCACGGACCCGGCGAACAGCGCTCGGCAGGGGGCGAGTTCCTTCGTCGGCGTGCCCGCCGCGTCGGGCTCCCTGGAGCGGGCGCTCACCTCGCTCGGCGCCGCGCCCCGCGCCGATCTCCCCTCCGGGGGCTACCGGCTGGCCGTCGGCCGCACCGACGGCCGCGACACCGTCGCCCTCGCGGGAGTCGGCGAGGACGGGCTGTACCACGCGGTGCAGACACTGCGTCAGCTTCTCGGCGCCGACGGCCGCATCGCCGGTGCCGTCGTCCGGGACTGGCCCGGCACCGCCGTGCGCGGCATCACCGAGGGCTTCTACGGCAGCCCCTGGAACACCGAACAGCGGCTCGCGCAGCTCGACTTCATGGGCCGGACCAAACAGAACCGCTATGTCTACGCGCCCGGCGACGACCTCTTCCGGCAGGCACGCTGGCGTGAGCCCTACCCGGCCGGGGAGCGTGCCCGCTTCCGGGACCTGGCGGAGCGGGCGCGCCGCAATCACGTCACGCTGACCTGGACGGTGACCCCCGGGCAGGCGATGTGCTTCTCCTCGGACGCCGACGTGAAGGCGCTGACACGCAAGCTGGACGCCATGTGGGCGCTCGGGTTCCGGGCCTTCCAGCTGCAGTTCCAGGACGTCAGCTACACCGAGTGGCACTGCGGCGCGGACGCGGACGCGTTCGGCTCCGGCTCCCGGGCGGCGGCGAAGGCGCAGGCACGGGTGGCGAACGCCGTGGCCCGGCATCTCGCCGCCCGGCACCCGGAGGTGGCCGCGCTCTCCCTGATGCCGACGGAGTACTACGAGGACGGTTCGACCGACTACCGGCGGCAGTTGGCGAGCGCCCTGGACGAGCGCGTCGAGGTCGCGTGGACGGGCGTCGGTGTCGTGCCGAAGACGATCACGGGTGGCGAACTGGCGCGCACCCGCGAGGTGTTCGGCAGCCACCCGCTCGTCACGATGGACAACTACCCGGTCAACGACTACGCGCAGGACCGGGTGTTCCTCGGCCCCTACCAGGGGCGTGAGCCGGCGGTGGCCACCGGCTCAGCCGCTCTGCTGGCGAACGCGATGCCGCAGGCCGAAGCCTCCCGCATCCCGCTGTTCACGGCGGCCGACTACGCCTGGAACCCGCGGGACTACCGGCCCCAGGAGTCCTGGGGGGCCGCGATCGAGGACCTCGCGGGCGGCGACGCCAGGAGCGCGGACGCGCTGCGCGCACTGGCCGGGAACGACGCGTCCTCCGTCCTGGGCGGCGAGGAGTCGGCGTATCTGCGCCCGCTCATCGAGGCGTTCTGGCAGGCGCGGACGACCACGGACCGGGCCGCGAACGAGAGCGCGGCCCAGCGGCTGCGCGCCGCGTTCACCGAGATGCGCGAGACGCCGAAGCGGTTGGCGGGGCGCCCGATCGCCACCGAAGTGGAGCCCTGGATAACGCAGTTGGCACGCTACGGCGAGGCCGGCGAGACGGCCGTGGCACTGCTGAGCGCCCAGTCGAACGGTGACGCGACGGCGGCGTGGACGGCCTACCGCACGCTGAACCGGCTGCGCACCGAGCTCGCGGCGAGCGGGGTGACGGTCGGCAAGGGAGTCCTCGACCCGTTCCTGACCCGGGCCCGCACGGCGTACGAGAAGTGGGCCGGGCTCGACAACGAGTCCTCGACGGGCCACGGCGCCCCGAAGGACCCCGGAGCGACGGGGGACGGCGGCGCGGGCACCGGCGACGGCGCGACACCGGGCGGCGACGCGGGCGCGTCCGGCGGCCCCGCGGACAACGGCGGGACCGCGCAGGGCGACCCGCCGCAGGACGGCGGCACGGGCGACGGCGGCGCGCAGGACGGCCGCGTCGTCCTCCTCCCGCGCCCCCGTACCCTCAGCGAGGTGAGCGTGCTCACCGACCCGGGCACGACGGGTTTCGTCGAGGCGCATGTCCCGGGCGAGGGCTGGCGGTACCTCGGCGCGCTCACGGCCGGGGGCGCGACGGAGGTCGGCGCGGCGGGCGTGCGCGCGGACGCGCTCCGGGTCACCGGACCGGAGCGTTCCCAGGTCCGCCATCTCGTACCGTGGTTCGCCGACTCCCCCGCCGCGGCACTGGAGTTGGCCCGCTCCACGACGGACGTGGAGATCGGCGGCACACAGCGGGTCACGGCCCGGCTGACGTCACTGCGCCCGACCGACGTCAGCGGTGAACTGACCGCGACGGCCCCGAAGGGCATCCAGGCCAAGGTCTCGCGGCCCGCGCCGACCCTTCCGCGCGGCGCCGTCGTCGACAGCCTCGTCGAGGTCACGGTCCCGCCGGGGACGCCGTCGGGCACGTACGACGTCACGGTCGCCTTCGGCGCGCAGACCCGCACCCTGACCGTCCGCGCCTTCCCGCGTACGGCGGGCCCCGATCTGGCCCGCACCGGCACGGCCTCCTCGTCCGGCGACGAGACCCCCGACTTCCCGGCGTCGGCGGCCAACGACGGTGATCCGGCGACCCGTTGGTCCTCCCCTGTCGACGACGGCGCCTGGTGGCAGGTTCAGTTCGCCCAGCCGGTGCGCCTCGGCCGGCTCGTGCTGAGCTGGCAGGACGCGCACCCGTCCGCGTACCGGGTGCAGGTCTCCGCCGACGGACGCGTCTGGCGCACCGCGACCACCGTGAACGACGGCCGCGGCGGCCACGAGTCCCTCCGCTTCGACGAACGGGACGTCCGTTACGTGCGCGTCCAGGGAGTCCGGCGGGCGACGCCGTACGGGTACTCGCTGTGGTCGGCGGAGGCGTACGCGGTCGCGGACTGACGGCCGGTGGCGGACCGACGGCCGGCCAGGACCGCGCAGCGGGGCGCCCGGCCGTACCGCGCAGCGGGCGGGCAACTTCCGGTCATCGGTCATCTTCAGCCATCCCGCGCCCAACTATTCACTCAGTACATATCTTGAGTACATACTGATCTCCATGAGCACCCGTCACATCCTGTTGGGGCTGCTCGCCGGAGGCCCCAGCCATGGGTACGACCTCAAGCGACGGCACGACGAACGCTTCCCGCAGGCCCGCCCGCTGGCCTACGGGCAGGTCTACACCACCTTGCAGCGGCTGGTCCGCGACGGTCTCGCCGCGGTCGACGGAACCGACTCGGACGGCGGTCCGGAGCGGACGCTGTACCGCTCGACCGGCGACGGATCGAGTGAACTGACCCGGTGGGCGGGCGAGATCGCACCGCCCGCGCCCTTCGTGACGAACGAGATCTTCGCCAAGGTCGTCGTCTCGATCCTCGCCTCGGCGGACCCGGCCGGCTATCTGCTGGCGCAGCGCGCCGCGCACATGGCACGGATGCGTGAGCTCACGGCGCTGAAGACGGCGCCCGGCGCCGATCTGGCGACCGTCCTCTCGGCCGACTACGCCCTCAGCCACCTCGACGCCGACCTCCGCTGGATGACCACCACGGCGGACCGGCTCACCACCCTGACCGCGGAGGTCGACACAGCATGAGCACCCCCCTTCTGACCGCCAGGGACCTGTTCAAGGCGCACGGTCCCACCCCGGCGCTGCGCGGCGCCTCGCTGGAGCTGGCCGCGGGCGAGATCCTCGCCGTCACCGGGGCCAGCGGCAGCGGCAAGTCCACGCTCCTCCACTGCCTGGCGGGCATCGTCACGCCCGACAGCGGCACGGTGGAGTACGCGGGCGAGCGTCTCGACCTGCTTCCCGAGAAGCGGCTCAGCGAGCTGCGCCGCACGGACTTCGGGGTGGTGTTCCAGTTCGGGCAGCTCATCCCCGAACTGACCGCCGCCGACAACGTGGCACTGCCGCTGCTGCTCGCGGGCGCCTCCCGCGCGGCGGCGCGGGACCGGGCCCGCGCGTGGCTGGAACGGTTCGGCGTAAGGGGGCAGGAGACGCTGCGGCCCGGTGAGATGAGCGGCGGCCAGGCCCAGCGGGTGGCACTGGCGCGGGCCCTGGTGACGGCCCCGAAGGCCGTCTTCGCGGACGAGCCGACCGGCTCACTTGACTCCCTCGCCGGGGAGCAGGTGATGACCGCCCTGATCCACACCGCCCGGGAGACCGGCGCGGCGGTCGTGCTGATCACCCACGACGCCCGGGTGGCGGCCTACGCGGACCGGGAGGTGTCGCTGCGGGACGGCGTGGTGACCGGCTCCGGCACCCTGCCGACGGCCTCGGCAGCCGCGCCGTCCTCGGGCTCCACGGAGGTGTCCCGATGAGGACCGACCTCCGGCTCGCGCTACTCCTGACCAGCGGTTCCGACCGGCGGGAGTGGTGGCGGGTCACGCTCACGGCCGTGGGCGCGGCCCTCGCCACGGCGCTCTGCCTGGCCACCGTCGCCGTCGCCTCGCTCCAGGGGCGGTACCACCTGCGCCTCGCCTCCGGCCTGCTCGACCAGCCGGGCGAGCGGGCGGGCGTGGTCCTCACCCTGCTGCTCCTGCTGGTGCCGGTGCTCGGCTTCCTCGGGCAGTGCGCCCGCATCGGCGCCGTGCACCGCGACCGGCGGCTGGCGGGGCTGCGCCTCGCGGGGGCCTCACCCGCGCAGGTGCGGCGGATCGCCGCGCTGGAGGCGGGCCTCGCCTGTCTCATCGGCTCGGCCGTCGCCACCCTCGTCTGCACGGGGGTCCTGCTGCGCCGGTGGCAGAACCCGCCCGCCGCCGTCTGGGCCGGCTGCGCGGGGGTCGCGCTCGCCGTGCCCGTGGTGGGCGTGCTGGTGAGCACCTTCGCCCTGCGCCGGGTGGTGGCCTCGCCCCTGGGCCGGGTGCGCCGGGTGCGCCGGGTGCGCCCGAGCGGCGGGCGGGGTCCCGGCCTCGCCGTCCTCGCGGCGGCTCTCGTGATGCTTCTCACCGGGTTCGCCATCGCTCCGCGCCGCTTCGGCGGGTTCGACACGGCCCCGGTGCCCGTCTTCACCGTGGTGATTCTCACCGGCCTCGGAGCCATCTGGGCGGTCGGCGCGAGTGCCCGGCTGACCGGCCGTCTGCTCGCCGGACGGACCCAAAACCCGGCGACCCTGATCGCGGCCGAGCGGCTGCGGGACGATCCGTGGGCGGGCGCCCGCACGCATGCGGCGGTGCTGCTGGTGACCGTCGTGGGGACGGGCTTCGTCGGCGTACGCCAGGTGCTGCTCGACGACCTCACCGGGCGCGACCGCGCCTCGTTCCCCTCGGACCTGTCCTTCTACACCACCGGCGTCGACCTCATGGGCGCCGCGATCCTGGTCGCCCTCGCGATCACCCTTTCCGGGCTGGCCGTGGGGACCGCCGAGTCACTGGCCACCCGGCGCCGCGGCCTCGCCGCGCAGGCCGCCGCCGGAGTGCCGCGCGCCGTGCTCGGCCGGGCCCTGCTCCTGGAGACGGCACTGCCGCTCGCCCCCGCGGTCGCGCTGGCCGGTGCCGGGGGCCTCGGGATCGGCGTCTGGTACGGACAGCTCGCGGGCGGCGGAACGGTCCCGGTGCTGCCGGTGCTCGTCCCGGTGGCCGTCTACGCGGCCTGTCTGCTGGCCGCGGCCACCTCGCTGCCCCTGCTGCGCCGCTCGGTGCTCCCGGCGGAGCTGCGCCACCTCTGACCGCGCCCGCTCCTGCCCCTGGGCAGGCCCGGCTCCCCGGGAGGCACGGGGGTGTCCTCCCGGGGAGCCGGAACAGGCGGCGGCCAAGGGTGCCGCCGCCAACGCAAAGACCCGGATCGTCAGGCTGAAATGCCGTCGATCCGGGCCATGGCGTCGTCCGCGCCGTACGGTTGCAGGTAGGGCATCCAGCGTGGGTCCCTGTGCCCCGTTCCGATGATGCGCCAGGCGAGCCCGGACGGCGGGGCGGGTTTGTGACGCAGGCGCCAGCCGATCTCGACCAGGTGGCGGTCGGCCTTGGTGTGGTTGCAGCGGCGGCAGGACGCCACCACGTTGTCCCAGGCGTGCTGACCCCCGCGTGAGCGCGGGATGACGTGGTCGACGCTGGTTGCGACGCCACCGCAGTACATGCACCGGCCGCCGTCGCGGGCGAACAGAGCTCGCCTGGTCAGCGGGACGGGCCCTCGGTAGGGAACCCGTACGAACCTCTTCAGCCGGACCACGCTGGGTGCGGGGACAGTAACGGTCGCGCTGTGCATGAAGGCGCCGGATTCCTCGAGAGAGACGGCTTTGTTCTCAAGGACGAGGACGAGCGCGCGGCGGAGCGGTACGACGCCGAGCGGCTCGTACGACGCGTTGAGGACCAGGACGTGCGGCACGGATGCCTCCTTGTACGCCGGCGGCGCGTGGCTCGCGCCGGGACGATCTGCAGCCAGTCTCCCCTCATGCCTGGTGGAAGCGCCACCATGTCCCGGTAACGGGCTGGGAGTGTTTTCGACCACACCTTCTTCATCCCCAGGTGAGCACGGTCTCTCCCCTGAGCATGGCAACGATCCACACACGATGGCCCGTTAGTGTGGTGGTTCTGCCCGACGGCGCCCCGATTGTGTCCCCGGCCGCGGGCAGACCGCTACGCCTGGAGGTACCTGCTGTGTCCCTGCCCGTCCTATTGGCCCTGGCCGCCGGTTCGACTCCGTCTCCGTCTCCCGCGACGTCGACCGGTCCGGTGACCCCCACGCTTCAGGACGCCCAGGAAAGTGCGACCCACGCCGCGAGCTGGGTCGAGGAGAACTGGTCGACCTGGCTGGCCATAGGTCTGCGCGTGCTGCTGATCCTGGTGGTCGCCGCCGTACTGAGAGTGTTCGTGCGGCGGGCGATCACCAAGCTCATCGATCGTATGACCCGCACCGTCCAGGCCGTCGACGGGACGGCGCTCGGCGGTCTGCTGGTGAACGTGGAGCGCCGCCGGCAGCGCTCCCAGGCCATAGGGTCGGTGCTGCGTTCGGTCGCGTCCTTCCTGATCATGGGCACGGCCGCGCTGATGATCCTCGGCACGTTCGAGATCAACCTGGCCCCGCTGCTCGCCTCGGCGGGCGTGGCCGGTGTCGCGATCGGTTTCGGCGCCCGCAACCTGGTCACCGACTTCCTCTCCGGCGTCTTCATGATCCTTGAGGACCAGTACGGCGTCGGCGACGTGATCGACGCGGGCGTGGCCTCGGGTGAGGTCATAGAGGTCGGACTGCGCGTGACCAAGCTGCGCGGCGACAACGGCGAGATCTGGTACGTCCGCAACGGCGAGGTCAAGCGGATCGGCAACCTCTCCCAGGGCTGGGCCACGGCCGGTGTGGACGTCACGGTCCGCGCCTCGGAGGACCTGGACCACGTCCGGGCCGTCATCGACGAGGTCGCCGAGACGCTCAGCAAGGAAGAGCCCTGGAACGAGCGCCTGTGGGGCCCGATCGAGATCCTGGGCCTGGACAGCGTCCTCCTCGACTCCATGGTGGTCCGCGTCTCGGCCAAGACCATGCCCGGCAAGGCCCGGTCCGTGGAGCGCGAGCTCCGCTGGCGCGTCAAGCGCGCCTTCGACGCGGCCGACATCCGTATCGTGGGCGGTCCCACGGTGCCCCCGGAGGAGGAGCCCCTCGACCCGACGTCCGCGGTGGCGGCCCCGTCGGCCCTGGGCAACCCGGCGTCCCCGCAGTCGGAGGCGACGGCCCCGATCCCGGCTCCGGCCTCGGCCCCGTCGGGCGCGCCGAAGTAGGCCGGCTGCAGTCAAGAGGCCGGGATGGCTCCGGCTGTACGTGAGAAGGGGCGGGCGCCCGGGTGTTCGGGGCGCCCGCCCCTTCGTCCTTGCGAGCGGGCCGCAGCCCTCGGCGGAAGGCATCGCCGGTGACGACGTAGGGGAGACACAAGCCCGAGGAACGGTTTCAGCACTCTCGTTCGAGTGAACGGTCGGGGCATCCGGCGCCGCGGGGGCGCTGGGTGCCCGATCGTTCTGCCGGGGCACCCGACGCGGGCTTAGCCTGGCACCAGCGTGACAAGGAGACCGAGCGATGAGCGCGGAACCGATCATGGAGCCGGTGATGACGCACGTGGACCCCATCGACCTGTTGATCGCGATCGAAGAGGCATCGCCCATGCCGATTCGACCCGAGTACGTCGAGGGGATGGCCATCGTGCCGCCGCAGCCGAACGACAACCACAACGACGGTGCATTCGAGTTGAGTTTCCAGTTCCGCGCGGCCGGCTTCCGTCTTGTGGGCATGGGCAACGGATACCGTGCCGCCCACAAGGACGGCACGACCATGGCCCTGATCATTCCGGACTTCTACATCCGCCGGCGCAGGCCGACCGACCTCGACGAGTCCTACCGCAGAGCCCACAAGGGCTGGTACCCCATCGACGTGATCGCCCTCGTGGGCGAAGTCACTTCCACCAACCACGAAACGGAAACCGGCCCCAAACTCCGCACGTACGCCGCCGCCGGCGTCCCCGTCTACGTTCTGGTCGACCGCCACACCGGGACAGCTCACTGCTACGCGGACCCCGTTCTCCCCGGCGACGACCCCACCGAGGCCTACTACGCCACCGACACCAAGGTCGGCCTCGGCGACCCGCTTCCCCTCCCGGCGCCCTACCCGGCCCTCGACACGGCCCCGTTCCTCACCGACTGAGCGACTCGCAAGTCAGCTTGCGGGCCTCCTGCCCAGGGCTCCTTGCCAGGGTTCGACGGATCAGCCACGAGCACTCCCGGACACCAGCCCGGTGGCCCCGGCTATCTGGCACACCGCGGTGAACGAGGCCCCCTTGCCGAGTCCGGCCACCCCCAGGAGCCCCTCACCGTCCCGGACATCGAGGACGACATCTCCCGAGAGCGCGTCGAAGGACATAACCCCCCGGACGGACTGGTCGCCCCACCCCGGACGCCACCGGAAGCGGATCTCCTCGCGGAAGTTCCCGACGACGAGGAACGCCCGCTCCGAAGCCACCAGTTCCTCGCGGACCCGCTCCTGCCACCCGTCCGAGAACGACACCGGGCGCAGTACGTGCGTCTGCCGTTCGTCCAACGCCCCGACGGAGAGGGCGATTCCGGCCGCACGGGCCCGGCGTCGCAGCGACCGCACCGCGAAGGCCGCCAGCCCGAGCGACAGGATCCCCCACACCAGAGGCTTGAAGAGCACGGTCTCGCCCACGGTTTCCCATGTGAAACCGTCGTTCACGAAGTCGATAAACGTCATGATAAAGGCCAGCTTCATCCACTTGGCCGCTGCCGCGCGCCAGCACGCCATGAGCAACTTCATGAGTGACTCTCAGGGCAGACCATGTCGTAGGCCTCACGGAACCACTTGCCCTTGTCCGGCACGATTCCGCACTTCATCGAGGCCCCGCTGTTCCCGTACCACGCGGTGAGGGTGCCGTAGACCGGTGTGACGGTGGCGCCGTGGGTGCCCGAGCAGTCGAGGGCGAAGCTCGCGTCGACGACTCCGACTGCCGCGGCCTCGACAAATCGCCCGGGATGCCCGAGGTAGTCGACACGGCCGAGCTCATCCTTCTCCAGCCGGGCGGACGTCGATGTCCCTGGCCTCTCGAAGGTCGGCGAGTCGTACCCGAGCCGCTTCTCCAGCGAGACGAAGATGCGCCGCGTCGGCACACCTGTACCGCCCGCCTCGATGCGGGACGTCACGGTCCGCACGTGGTGGGGCGAGATCTCGGACCACCCGCGCTTCTGACCCTCCTCCACCGTCACCAACTGCGAAACGGCGATCAGCTTCTCGCCCACCGTCACCTTGCCCCACCGTATGGAGGCCTTGGAGCAGTTCGGCGAGGCACTCGACGCCGCGGGCGTCACCCGCGGATGTCGCGCGGGAGCCGAACGATTTGCGCCATCGCCGCCCCCGCACGACACGACGAAGGCCGCGACCAGACAGGTCACCAGAGCCCACGCCGAACGGTTCGCTTTCATGCGGCGGATCATAGGAAGGAGATCCTGTGACGGTGACCCCGGAGCACTTGAGCCACCGTCACCCGAGCGGCCGGGCGCCCGTTTCCAAGGGGTTGTATCGCTGCAAAACCCTGCACATCACCCCAGCGCACACCGGTCGATCGTGACGAAGCCGTGATGGCCACCGACCACCCCGCCGCTGACGTGACGGCAACACCACCCCGCCCACCACACGCGCACCCGGGGACGCGATCCCCTTCACACGACCCCCGCATTTCAGCCACATTGTTCAACCGTCTACTGTCGCCCCAACAGCAGGCCCTTGTTCTGGAGCTCAACGCCCGGGGGCCCGCTTCGAATGTGGGGAAGTCCATGCGCAAGTACGCCACAGGCGCCGTCGTTTCCGGCGCCCTGGCCCTGTCCGCCCTGGCCGCGCCGTCCGCGTCGGCCGCCACGCCCGACCTCACCTTCTCCAACGTGGTGGTCAACAACGGCAAGGCGATCGTCGCCGGCACCGCCGCCACGGTGAACGTCCCGGTCAAGTACACCCTGGTCCGCCCGGCCGGCCTCGTCATCGACGGCCTGACGAACGAGGCGGGCATCGCCCTGTACCGCGGAACCTCGCTCTCGAAGCTCCAGAACGAGATGGAGCCGGACGCGCCCTCGAAGTGCACCACGACGGCCACGACCGCCACGACGGTCACCGCGTCCTGCACCGAGGTCATCGCCATCACGCCCCAGGACTACTTCTTCGACGCGGCGGACGCCGGTACCTGGAAGGTGGCCGCCTTCTACGGCCGCTCCACCTCGACCACCGAGGACTCCGGCAACCACATCGGCTTCAGCTTCGACTACGACATGTGGGGCCTCCCCGGCACCGCCCAGGTCAAGCGCGCCGCCAGGCTCACCACCGACGCCACCCCCGAGCCGGTGAAGAAGAACAGCACCCTCACCGTCAAGGGCGCGCTGACCCGCGCCGACTGGGCGACCATGAAGTACGCCGGCTACACGGGCCAGCCGGTCGCCCTCCAGTTCAAGGCCAAGGGCGCGACCGCCTACAAGACCGTCAAGACGGTGACGTCCGGCACCGCGGGCGCCCTGACCACCACGGTCAAGGCCTCGGCCGACGGCACGTACCGCTACACGTTCGCGGGCACCGCCACCACGGGCACCGCCGCGGCCACGGGCGACTACGTCGACGTGAAGTAACCGAGTCCACCTCCCCGGGCCGACCCCTCCCCAGGTCGGCCCCGAGCCGCCCCCGCAGCAGACGAGTTCGTCGGCGTCGGGGGCGGCTGCGCGTTTCCCCGCCCCGCCCCCAGGTAACGACTCCGTTGCCCGGGAGGCGGTTTCTCTTGACGCCTCCGACCGGTCCGGCCTACCTTCCTCGCATCAGCAATAGGAAACTTTCCTAACAATGATCTTGCGGTGGACTTCCGAAGGCACCTCGGGGAAGCTGGTCGGCCAAGAAGGGCAGGTGGCGACAGACATGACAGGAACCGCCGGTACGCCGGGCACCCCCCGCGTCCTGCGCGCGATGAACGACCGCGCCGCCCTCGATCTGCTGCTCGCGCACGGACCGCTCTCGCGGACCCGGATCGGGAAGCTCACCGGGCTGTCCAAGCCCACCGCCTCGCAGCTCCTCGCCCGCCTGGAGGCCGCCGGGCTCGTCCTGGCCACCGGCACCAGCGAGGGACGGCCGGGCCCCAGCGCCCAGTTGTACGAGGTCAATCCGGGCTCCGCCCACGCGGCCGGCCTGGACGTCACCCCGGAGCGCGTCCTCGCCGCCGTCGCCGACATCACCGGCCGGACGGTCGGCGAGTACGAGCTGCCCACCCCGGGCCGCCACCGGTCCCAGCCCGTCGTACGCCAGGTCACCGACGCCCTCGACGGCGCGGTGAAGGCGGCCGGGCTCGCCCGGGACGACGTCCGCCGCCTCGTCATCGGCACCCCCGGCGCCTTCGACCCCAACACCGGCCGGCTGCGCTACGCCTCGCACCTGCCCGGCTGGCACTCCCCCACCCTCCTCGACGAGCTCGCGGCCGCGCTGCCGATGCCCGTCGAGTACGAGAACGACGTCAACCTCGTCGCCATCGCCGAGCAGCGGCTCGGTGCCGCCCGGGGGCACGAGGACTTCGTCCTTCTGTGGAACGAGGGCGGCCTCGGCGCCGCGCTCGTCCTCGGCGGACGCCTGCACCGCGGCTGGACCGGCGGCGCCGGCGAGGTCGGCTTCCTGCCGGTGCCCGGCGCGCCCCTGGTGCGCCAGGTGACCCGGGCCAACAGCGGCGGCTACCAGGAGCTGGCCGGCTCGCAGGCCATCCCCAAGCTGGCGCGCGAGCTCGGCATCAAGGACCTGCCCACGGGTCCCTACGCCGAGGTCGCGGCCACCGTCGTCGAACGGGCCGCCGCCGTCGGCGAGGGCCCCTACCGGCAGCTCCTGGAGACGTACGCGACCGGGCTCGCCACCGGTCTGGCCTCCCTCGTCTCCGTGCTCGACCCCGAACTCGTCGTCCTCAGCGGATCGTCGCTCACCGCGGGCGGGGAACCGCTGCGCGCCCTGGTCCAGGCCGAGCTGGAGGAGCTGGCCGCGTCCCGGCCACGCCTCGTCGTCGGCGATGTGCACGAACACCCCGTACTGCGCGGCGCGTTGGAAAGTGCCCTGGCAGCCACCCGCGACGAGGTCTTCGACACCTCCCGCTGAACCCGTCCCGAGCCCGCAACTCCGTCGTCCCGCCCCGTCCCTCGCAGGGAGATCTCGCCATGCCCGGAATATCCCGAAAGGCGGCTGTCGCGCTCGCCGCGTCCGCCTCGATAGCCCTCCTCGCCACCGCCTGTACCGGCCAGTCCGACGCGGGCGGAAGCGACGACGCGTCCAAGGAGCAGACGATCAACTTCTGGCACGCCTGGAGCTCGGACAACGAGGTCAAGGCCGTGCAGTCGCTGGTCGCGGGCTTCGAGAAGGCGCACCCCGACATCCACGTGAACGTCGTCGGCACCATGACCGACGACAAGATCAACCAGGCACTGCGCGCGGGCGGCGACAGGGCCCCCGACGTCGTCTCCTCCTTCACCACCAACAATGTGGGCAAGTTCTGCTCGTCCGGCGCCTTCGTCGATCTGAACCCCTTCTTCAAGAAGGCGCACATCGACCCGGAGACGACGTTCCCGAAGGCGATGAACGAGTACACCCAGTTCGACGGCAACCGCTGCACGGTGCCGCTGCTCGGTGACGCGTACGGGCTCTACTACAACAAGGACGCGTTCAAGAAGGCCGGGATCAGCAGCCCTCCGAAGACGTGGTCGGAGTTCGAGGCGGACGCCAAGAAGCTCACGATCTCCAAGGGCGACTCGTACTCCCAGCTCGGCTTCATGCCGGACTACCACGGCTGGGAGTCCACCACCGAGCACTACTTCGGGCAGTTCTCTCCGACGTACTTCGACAGCGACGGCAAGTCGAACATCGCCAAGGACCCCGCTTTCACCGCCGGGTTCACCCTGCAGAAGAAGCTCGTCGACGAACTCGGCGGCTTCAAGAAGCTGGAGACCTACCGTTCCAGGCTCGGTGACGAGTGGGGCCGCAAGCACCCCTTCCACACCGGTCAGGTGGCCATGCAGCTGGACGGCGAGTGGCGGCTCGGGATGGCCGAGGAGGCCAAGCCGGGCTTCGAGATCGGCGTCGCCCCGCTGCCCGTCCCCGACGACCGGGCGGACCAGTACGGCAAGGGCTACATCACCGGCACCATCGCGGGCATCGCGGCCACCAGCAAGAAGCGGAACGCGGCCTGGGAGCTGGTCAAATACATGACCACGGACACGGACGCCGTGGTCGGCTTCGCCAACGACATCCACAACGTGCCCTCGACGCTCGCGGCCCTCAAGTCGCCGAAGCTGAAGTACGACCCGCGCTTCAAGACGTTCCTGGACATCGCCTCGAACCCGAACTCGACGACGACCCCCGCGTCCGTCAACGGCGGCAGCTACCTCGTGACGATCCAGCAGTTCGGATACGACTACGAGAGCGGCAAGACCACGGATCTGAAGGCGGGCCTGGAATCCACCGCCCGGCAGATCGACACGGACATCGCGCAGGCGAAGTAGTCACGCGCCGATGAGTACCGTCACGCTGGCTTCGAAGCGCCGTCGTTCGGCGCTGCAGACCCTCGCCTTCATGTCGCCCTGGCTGATCGGTTTCGCGGTCTTCTTCGCCTACCCGCTGATCTCGACCGTCTATTTCTCCTTCATGCACTACGACGGCTTCAAACCGCCGACGTGGAGCGGAACGAAGAACTGGACGTACGTCTTCGAGAACTACCCGCTGTTCTGGCCCGCGTTGCGCAACACCCTGTGGCTGGTCCTCGTCATGGTGACCCTGCGGGTGCTGTTCGGACTCGGCGTCGGACTGCTGATCACGAAGATCAAGACGGGCACGGGTGTCTTCCGCACCCTCTTCTACCTGCCCTACCTCGCCCCGCCGGTCGCGGCCACCATGGCCTTCGCCTTCCTCCTCAACCCCGGTACGGGGCCCGTCAACTCACTCCTGGAGAAGGCCGGCGTCCCGGCTCCCGGCTGGTTCAACGACCCCGCCTGGTCCAAGCCGGCCCTGACCCTGCTGGCCCTGTGGGGCATCGGCGACCTGATGGTCATCTTCATGGCCGCGCTGCTCGACGTACCGACGGAGCAGTACGAGGCCGCCGAACTGGACGGGGCCTCGGCGTGGCAGCGCTTCCGCTACGTGACGCTGCCGAACATCTCGCCGATCGTGATGTTCGCCGTGGTCACCGGCGTGATCCAGACCATGCAGTACTACACGCAGCCGCTGATCGCGGGGAAGGTCGCCTCGGGCGTCATCCAGGGCGCCGGTACGCAGTTCGAGCCCGGCTATCCCGACAAGTCGACGCTCACCCTGCCCCAGCTCGTCTACAACCTCGGCTTCCAGCGCTTCGACTACGGCTCCGCCTGTGTGGTCGCGCTCGTGCTGTTCGCCCTGTCCATGGTGTTCACCGCGTTCCTGATGCGGCGCCGGGGCGGTCTCATCCAGGCAGGTGACTGACCGATGACTCAAGTACTCGACAAGCCGGTGGAGTTGGCCGCACGGGTCTCCCCCGCCGAGCGCACCGCCCGCCGCAGGGCCCTCCTGGAGTGGGTCGCGATCCACTCCCTCGGCGTCGCGGCCGCCCTCTTCTTCGTGCTGCCCTTCGTGTTCGTGTTCCTGACCTCGCTGATGAGCGACAGCCAGGCGCTCAGCCGCGACCTGATCCCGCACACCTGGGAATGGGGCAACTACAAGAAGGTCTTCGACACCCCGGGCTTCCTCACCTGGTGGAAGAACACCCTGCTGTACGCGGGCTTCGGCACCGTACTGACCGTCGTCTCGTCGATCCCGGTCGCCTACGCGCTCGCCAAGTTCCGCTTCCGCGGCCGGAACCTGTCGCTGATGCTGGTCATCTCGATGATGATGCTGCCGCCGCAGGTCGTGATCATCCCGATGTACCTGTTCTGGGCCAAGCAGTTGGACCTGTCCGGCACGCTGTGGCCGCTGATCATCCCGATGGCGTTCGGGGACGCGTTCTCCATCTTCCTGCTGCGCCAGTTCCTGATGACCATCCCGAACGAGTACCTGGACGCGGCCAAGGTGGACGGGTGCGGGGACCTGCGGACGCTGCTGAAGGTCGTCCTGCCGATGGCGAAGCCGGGCATCGCGGCCGTCGCGCTCTTCCAGTTCTTCTACGCCTGGAACGACTACTTCGGCCCGCAGATCTACGCCTCCGAGAACCAGAACGCCTGGACCCTGTCGTACGGCCTGGAATCGTTCAAGGGCGCGCACCACACCGACTGGAATCTCACCATGGCCGCGACCGTCCTGGTCATGGCCCCCGTGATCCTCGTGTTCTTCTTCGCGCAGAAGGCGTTCGTCGAGGGTGTCACGCTCACCGGAGTGAAGGGCTAACCATGAAGCTCACCGTGGTCGGCGGAGGGTCGACCTACACCCCCGAACTCATCGACGGTTTCGCGCGGCTCAGGGACACCCTGCCCGTCGAGGAGCTGGTCCTCGTCGACCCGGCCGCCGAACGCCTGGAACTGGTGGGGGGCCTGGCGCGCCGGATCTTCGCCAAGCAGGGCCACCCGGGCCGGATCGTCACCACGTCCGACCTGGACGCGGGCGTGGAGGGCGCCGACGCGGTGCTCCTCCAGCTGCGCGTCGGCGGTCAGGCGGCCCGTGAACAGGACGAGACCTGGCCGCTGGAGTGCGGCTGCGTCGGACAGGAGACGACGGGCGCGGGCGGCCTGGCCAAGGCGCTGCGCACGGTTCCGGTGGTGCTGGACATCGCCGAGCGGGTCCGCCGCACCAACCCGGACGCGTGGATCATCGACTTCACCAACCCGGTGGGCATCGTGACGCGCGCCCTCCTCCAGGCCGGCCACAGGACGGTCGGGCTGTGCAACGTGGCGATCGGCTTCCAGCGGAAGTTCGCCGGACTGCTCGGGGTCTCCCCCGCCGAGGTGCATCTCGACCATGTGGGCCTCAACCACCTCACCTGGGAGACAGGTGTACGCCTGGGCGGTCCCGAGGGCGAGAACGTCCTGCCCAGGCTGCTCGCCGAGCACGGCGCCGCCGTCGCCGAGGACCTGCGCCTGCCGCGTTCCCTGGTCGAGACCCTCGGCGTGGTCCCCTCGTACTACCTGCGCTACTTCTACGCGCACGACGAGGTCGTCCGGGAGCTGCGCACCAAGCCCTCCCGGGCCGCCGAAGTCGCGCAGATGGAGCGGCAGTTGCTGACGATGTACGGCGACCCCGCGCTCGACGAGAAGCCTGGGCTGCTCGCCAGCCGGGGCGGCGCCTACTACTCCGAGGCGGCCGTCGACCTCGCCGCCGCGCTGCTCGGCGGGGGCGGCAGCCCCTACCAGGTGGTGAACACGTACAACCGGGGAACGCTGCCGTTCCTGCCGGACGACGCGGTGATCGAGGTGCAGGCCGCGGTCGGCTCCAAGGGGCCCGTGCCACTGCCGGTGCCGGCCGTGGACCCGCTGTACGCGGGGCTCATGGCGAACGTGACCGCGTACGAGGACCTCGCGCTGGAGGCCGCGCTGCGCGGCGGGCGCGACCGGGTCTTCCGGGCGCTGCTCGCGCACCCCCTCATCGGCCAGTACGCCTACGCCGACACCCTGACCGACCAGCTGATCGCGCACAACCGGGAGCACCTCGCGTGGGCATGACGTCAACGGAATCCGGCGCCGGGACGGCCGCCGGATCCGGCCCCGCCGACGCCGGATCCGGCCCCGCGGGCCTCGTACTGGCCATCGACGCGGGGAACAGCAAGACCGACGTCGCCGTGGTGGCCGCGGACGGCCGGGTGACCGGCTCCGCGCGAGGCGGCGGGTTCCGGCCCCCGGCGGTCGGCGTCGAGACGGCGGTGGACACGGTCGCCGACGCCGTGCGCAGGGCCTTCGCCGAGGCGGGCGTCACCTCCGTCGGCCATGTCTCCGCCTGCCTCGCCAACGCCGATCTGCCCGTGGAGGAAGAGCAGTTGGCGGCCGCGCTGCGCGCACGGGCGTGGGGCGCGGGGGTGGAGGTGCGCAACGACACCTTCGCGATCCTGCGGGCCGGGATCGCGGAACCGCGCGGTGTCGCGGTGGTCTGCGGGGCCGGCATCAACTGCGTCGGCATGCGGCCCGACGGCCGCACCGCCCGCTTCCCCGCCATCGGCCGTATCTCCGGTGACTGGGGCGGTGGCTGGGGCCTGGCGGAGGAGGCCCTGTGGCACGCGGCGCGCGCCGAGGACGGCCGGGGCGGACCGACCGCCCTGGCCCGCACGCTGCCCGCGCACTTCGGCCTGGACTCCATGTACGCGCTCATCGAGGCGCTCCACCTGGAGCACATCGGCAACGCGCGGCGCCACGAGCTGACCCCGGTCCTGTTCGCCACCGCGGTGGACGGCGATCCGGTGGCCCGCGGACTCGTCGACCGGCTCGCGGACGAGGTGGTCGCGATGGCCACGGTGGCCCTGACCCGCCTCGGCCTCCTCGCCGAGGAGACGCCGGTCCTCCTCGGCGGCAGCATCCTCGCCGCCCGCCATCCCCAGCTCGACGACCGCATCCACGAACTCCTGGCCGCCCGCGCGCCCAAGGCGGTCCCCCGGGTGGTCACGGCCCCGCCGGTCCTGGGAGCGGCGCTCCTGGGCCTGGACCACGTACGGGCCCAGGACGCGGTCCACGCGCGCGTGCGGGCGTTCTACGAACGGGGCTGAGGAGGCCCCGCGGGGAACGGGGCCGAGGAGGCGCCCGGGGCGGGTGGTTCCGGCGCCGGCGCACGGCGGCTCACGGACCATCCATGACCTGGCGTGACGGGGCGGGAACCAAACAGAACCGGAACACGTGTTCATGAGAAGGGGGGTGGCGCGGGGAATCGTGCTGCGCCGTGATCCGAACAAGATCCAGGCAAGGCCTGTGCGGATGCCGGTCCCGGCGGCGATACTTGCCGCCGTGCACGTACGCCGGTGGGCCGCGCTTCCCGCGGCCGCGGCGAGCGTGACCGACCGGATGACCATGGGGGAGGTCGACAGTGACACACCCGCCGCAGGGCGGCGCGGCGCCACCGGGGCGCGGCGCGCCGACGGTGCCGTCCGTGCCGGCGCAGTCCGGGCCTCCCGTGCAGCCGGACGGATTCCCCGTGCCCCGGGCCGGGTTCGGCGCCCCGCCGAGCGTCACCCCGGCGCCCGGCGCCCCGCCGCGGCGTACGGCGTGGGCGGAGGGTCTGGACCGGCTGCGCGCCGCGGCGACGACGGAGCCCGGTCGGCTGCGGATCATCGGCGCCGTCCTCGCCCTGCTGGTCGTCGCGTTCGGAGCTGTCACCGCCTGGCAGATGACGCAGCGTTCGGCCGCCGCGGACAACGTGCTGCACAGCAGCCAGCCGCTGAGCGCGAGCGCGGCGGACATCTACCGCTCCCTGGCCGACGCCAACACCACGGCCTCCAGCGGCTTCCTCGCGGGCGGCCAGGAGACGAAGGCCACCCGCGACCGCTACGAACAGGACATCAGGACGGCGGCCGCGAAGCTCATCACCGCGGCCAACAGCGCTGATCCGGGCTCCCCTTCGGCCAGGACCATCTCCCAGCTGAACGAACTGCTGCCCGAGTACAAGGGTTTGATCGAGCGGGCCCGCGCCAACAACCGGCAGGGCTACCCACTGGGCGGCGCGTATCTGCGGTACGCGAACGACAAGATGCAGCACGAGATGCTCCCGAAGGCGCAACAGCTCTACAACCGGGAGAACCAGCGGCTGAGCGCCGACTACGCCGACGCGAAGCCCTACCCGTGGGCCGCGATCGCCCTCGGTCTCGTCGCGCTCGGCGCCCTCGTCTGGGCCCAGCGGCGCAACTACCGCCGTACCAACCGGGTTTTGAACCAGGGCATGGCCGCCGCCACTGCGGCGTCCCTGGTCGTGCTGCTGTGGCTCACCGTCGGGCACACGGTCGCCCGGTCCGGGCTGAACGAGTCCTATGATCACGGGGTCCGTTCCCTGAACGTGCTGCACAGGGCCCAGATCGCGTCCCTGAAGGCCCGCGGCAACGAGAACCTCACCCTGGTCAGCCGGGGCGCCGAGACCAAGACCCTGGCCGACGGCAAGACGACCGTGGACCTGTACGACTACAGCTTCGACCAGGACATGAAGACGCTCACCCAGGGCCTCTCGGCGGCGGCGGCCCTCGCGGACGACCAGGCGGGCGAGAAGCCCGTACAGGCCGCGACCGCCAACATGAAGGTCTGGGTGCAACGTCACAAGGAAGCCCGTACGGCCGACGACGACGGCAAGTACCAGCTCGCGCTGGACCGGGTCATCGGCTCCGCCGACAAGAAGCCCACGGGCGACTGCTTCGACGGCGTCGACAAGAACCTGAAGCTCGCGCTGACGCACGAGGAGAGCGAGTTCCGGCGGGCGGCCGGCAACGGCCTGGGCGCCATGACCGGGCTCCCGGTCGGCGCCGCGGTCCTCGCCGTGCTGGCCGCGGCGGGCGCGGTGTTCGGCATCGGGCGCAGGCTTTCGGAGTACCGGTGAGAGGGGGAGCGGCGATGACCGTACGACGTCTGAGGGCGAGCCTGAAGGGCTGGGGCGGCGTGGGCGCGATGGCCGTCGCCTGTGTGACGGCCCTGGTCCTCGCACTGCTGCTGCCGAACTCCGCGCGCGGTGACGGCGGGACGGGCCTCGGCGGGCAGGGCCTGGCCCGGGGCACCCAGGCCAGGGCCGCCCAGTGCACCGAGCCGCAGAACCTGAGCCTCTCCCCTTCGGGCGCGGACGGGACGACGATCGACGCCATCAAGAACCGCAAGGACCGGCGGCTGATCGTCGGCGTCGACCAGAACAGCTACCACTGGGGCTACCGCGACCCGAACAACCCGAAGGCCGGGAGCGACCTGGAGGGCTTCGACATCGACGTCGTCCACGCTATCGCGAAGGACATCCTGGGCGACGAGAACGCCGTCCAGTTCCGGGCCATACCGACCAGCCAGCGCATCCCCGCGATCCAGCGCGGCAAGGTCGACATGGTGGTGCGCACCATGACGATCACCTGCGAACGTCTCCAGCAAGTCGCGTTCTCGGCGCCCTACTTCAAGACCGGCCAGCAGGTGCTGGCCCCGACGAAGTCCGACATCACGGGGTACGACAAGACCCTCGCCAAGAAGAGGATCTGCTCGGCGAAGACCTCCACCGCGTACGACCGGCTCACGGCTGACCGGAAAACGGGCAAGCTGGTCTCCTCCGCCGACATCGCCCCACCCGTGCCCAACCAGCTGGACTGTCTGGTGCGCCTCCAGCTCGGCGAGGCCGACGCGGTGGTGACCGACGGCGCGCTGGCCGCGAGCCAGGCCGCCCAGGACCCCACGGTCGAGCTGAAGGGCGGCACGTTCACCACCGAGTAC
Organism: Streptomyces sp. NPDC002742; assembly: GCF_042888885.1. NCBI lineage: Bacteria > Bacillati > Actinomycetota > Actinomycetes > Kitasatosporales > Streptomycetaceae > Streptomyces > Streptomyces sp. NPDC002742. The sequence goes on along the minus strand of NZ_JBIAQF010000003.1, from coordinate 406,227 downwards.
TACGGCGTGGCGATGAAACTGGGCTCCGACGATCTGGTACGCCGGGTCAACCGGATCCTCGCGGACTACCGCAGGAACGGCTGGCAGCAGTCGTACGACAAGTGGCTCGCTCCGACCCTCGGGGCGAACTCCCCCGCGGAGAACCCGCCCGTCGCCCAGTACAAGTGACCGACCTGATACCACTGGAGAGTTGACCGGGCGCACACACCGAGCGCGCGGGGAACGCAGGAGAACGAGAGGTGATCGATGGGCGTCACGGGACCCCCCGGGCCGGTGATGGACCGGGACGAGGCGGACCGTGCGCTGGCGCGCCTCGGCGCGGAGCACGAGGCCATCGAGACCTCGCTCCTCGCCCTGCAGGACCACGCGGGCCGCAGACTCCTGGAAGGTGCCGAACTCACCGGCACGACCAAGGAGCGCTGGGCGTCCGCGGAGGCGTCGATCACCTTGCTGTGGGCGTACTTCGACGCGTACGCGGACGCGCTGCGCTCCGCGCGCGAGATCCGTTCCCGCAGACGCTGGTCCAGCCGTGAGGACCTGGTCGAACTGACCGAGCTGCTGCGCGGTTCGGGCATCACGGTCGCCGGTTCCACCACGGCCACCGCGAACGCGCCGACCCTGGCCGGCACCGGCAAGCTCAGCGAGCGGTTCTCGCTGGCCGCGCTGGTGGACCGGATGAACGAGCTGTACGCGACCTCGCTCGACATGGTCGTCACCGCGGACGCCGTGTGGTCCGCGCTGCCCGCCCGGATAGATTTACTGGCCGCTGAGCTCCAGCGCACCCGCGCGCTCGCGCACTCCGTGGGCGTGCGCCCCGGCGAGCACCCCTCGGGCGACGACCTGGAGCGGATCACCCGGACGCTGACCACCCTGCGCGATCGGGTCGTCTCCGACCCGCTGGCCTTCTGGGTTCCCGCGCAGGGGAGTTCGGCCCCGGGCGGCGGCCGCCCCGACACCACGGCGTACGACCGTGAGGCGCGCGCCCTGGAGGAGGTGCGCCGGGAGATCGAGGCGGTGCTCACCGTGCGGCAGGACGCGGAGGCGCGGCTGGTGAAGGTGCGGGACGTGCTCAGCCGCGCGGACCGTACGCTCGCCGAGGCGCGCAGTGCCCGCGGTGAGGTGCTCGCGAAGATCGCCGCGTCCGAGGTGCCGGCCGTCAGCGGACCGCCGACGGCGCTGCAGGAGCAGCTGGCGACGGCCGCGGAGTACCGCAGGCACGCGCAGTGGCACCGCCTGTCGCCCCTTCTGGAGGCACTGGAGGAGAAGGCGGAGGACGAACTCCTGCGCGCCCGCGAGTCGTTGACCGCGGTCACCCAGCCACTGGCGGTCCGAGCGGAGCTGCGCGGCCGGCTGGACGCGTACAAGGCGAAGGTCGCTCGGCACGGCTTCGCCGAGGACCCGTTCCTGGTCGAGCGCTACGACGCGGCCCGGCGCATGCTGTGGAGCGCTCCCTGTGATCTGCGGGTGGCGGAGGAGGCGGTGCTGCGCTACCAGCGGGCGGCCGCCGAGCTGCTGAGCCCGCAGGTGCCCGAGCAGGGCGGGCCTCATGACCGTGCGGACCGGAGGGGGCCCGACGCGTGAGCGTTGAAGGGGATACGGCGTGGGTGAGCAGCCGGTGAGTGAACAGAAGTGCGCGCGGCCCGGATGCGAGGGCTCGTACGAGGACATGGGCGGCGGCGAGCTGTACTGCGACACGTGCGGGCTCGCCCCGGCCGGATCCGCGCCGGGCTCCACCCGGTCCGGAAGCGTGCCCGCGCCGGGTGCGGGCGAGCAGCCGGTGAGTGAACAGAAGTGCGCGCGGCCCGGATGCGAGGGCTCGTACGAGGACATGGGCGGCGGCGAGCTGTACTGCGACACGTGCGGGC
>NZ_JBIAQF010000003.1:305040-404271 GCF_042888885.1 Streptomyces sp. NPDC002742 | reverse complement strand
CGTGCGGGCTCGCCCCGGCCGGGTCCGCGCCGGGCTCCACCCGGTCCGGAAGCGGCCAGGAGGCCGGCGAGGGCATGGTGGGTTCGCCGTCGACCGGAGGCGGCGGGAGCTCGCGCGACAGCGGCAGTGCGCGCGGAAGTTCGCGTGCCAGCTCCCGTACGTCGTCGCGCTCCTCGCAGTCGCGGCGCTCGGTCTCCGGCCGGCTGTCGCGATCGCTGTCGTTGTCGGGCAGCCCGACGGGGCGTTCGGTGTCGGTGCGCAGCTCCGGTTCGACGGCGGCCTCCTCCGGGCGGGGCCGACTGGGTGCCGGGCTCGTGGAGGTCCCGGGCGTGCCGCGGCCCGACCCGCGCGAGATGGTCCTGGAGAACCCGGAGGTGCCCGAGCGCAAACGGTTCTGTTCGCGCTCCGACTGCGGTGCCCCGGTGGGGCGTTCACGCGGTGACCAGCCCGGTCGCACCGAGGGGTTCTGCACGAAGTGCGGCCACCCGTACTCGTTCGTGCCGAAGCTGCGCACCGGTGACATCGTGCGCGGCCAGTACGAGGTGATGGGCTGTCTGGCGCACGGCGGGCTCGGCTGGGTGTACCTCGCCGTCGACCGCGCGGTCTCCGACCGCTGGGTGGTCCTCAAGGGCCTGCTCGACACGGGCGACCAGGACGCGATGGCGGCCGCGATCTCCGAGCGGCGCTTCCTCGCGGAGATCGAGCACGCCAACATCGTGCGGATCTACAACTTCGTCGAGCACCTCGACCAGCGGACGGGTTCGCTGGACGGGTACATCGTCATGGAGTACGTGGGCGGCAAGTCGCTCAAAGAGCTCGCCAACGGGCGCCGCACGGCGGACGGCAAGCGCGACCCGCTGCCGGTGGAGCAGGCCTGCGCGTACGGCATCGAGGCCCTGGAGGCCCTCGGTCATCTGCACAGCCGCAACCTGCTGTACTGCGACTTCAAGGTCGACAACGCGATCCAGACCGAGGACCAGCTCAAGCTGATCGACATGGGTGCGGTGCGCAGGATGGACGACGAGGAGTCGGCCATCTACGGCACGGTGGGCTACCAGGCCCCCGAGGTGGCCGAGGTGGGCCCCTCGGTCGCCTCCGACCTCTACACGGTCGCCCGCACGCTCGCCGTCCTCGCCTTCGACTTCCAGGGCTATACGAACGTGTTCGTGGACTCCCTGCCCGACCCCGACAACATCGAGGTCTTCCGCCAGTACGAGTCCTTCTACCGGCTCCTCGTCCGGGCCACCGACCCGGACCCGGCCCGCCGGTTCGCCTCGGCGCAGGAGATGGCCGAGCAGCTGACCGGTGTACTGCGCGAGGTGGTGTCGCTCCAGACGGGGCGTGCCCGTCCTGCGCTGTCGACGCTGTTCGGCCCCGAGACCAAGGTCACGGACACGGAGTTGTTCGGGAAGCCGGCCGAGGACGTGTCGCGGCTGGGAGCCCGCGTGGTCCCCGTACGGGCGAGAAAGGTCGCGCCTTCGCTGCCGGCGGGGACGAACGGGGCCCGTCCGCTGCCTCCCGGACCGGCCTCCGCCGCCGTGGTCAGGCCCGTTCGGGCGGCCGCCACCGCGCTCGCGCTGCCCGTCCCCCGGGTGGACCCGGGCGACCCGAACGCCGGTTTCCTCGCGGGGCTCATCGCGTCCGCGCCCGCGGAGCTGATCGCCGCGCTGCGGGCGGCGCCTGCCGGTTCGCCCGAACTGCGGCTGCGCGAGCTGCGGGCCCGCCTGGAGATGGGTGAACTGAGCGGCGCGGGCACGGCCGTCGAGGCACTGGAGGCGGATCACCCGGACGACTGGCGGGTGGTCTGGTACCGCGGTGTCACGGCGCTGGCGACCGGCGAGAACGAGATCGCGGCGCTGTCCTTCGACGCGGTCTACGACGCGTTCCCCGGCGAACCCGCGCCCAAGCTGGCCCTCGGCGTGTGCGCGGAGGTGCTCGGCCAGCTGGACAACGCCGCCGAGTACTACCGCCTGGTGTGGACGACCGACCCCAGCTATGTGAGCGCGGCCTTCGGGCTGGCCCGGGTGCAGCTCGCGGCGGGTGACCGCCGTGGCGCCGTACGCACCCTGGAATCCGTACCGGAGTCGTCGATCCACTACACGGCGGCGCGGGTCGCCGCCGTGCGGGCGCGGCTGCGGCAGCGGCCGGTCACGGAAGCGGCGGCGCCGCCGTTCCTGGACGATCTGACGGCCGCCGCCGGGCAGGTGGAGGCGCTCGACGGATTCGGTCTGGACGCCGTGCGGCGCGAGCAGTTGTCGACGGAGGTCCTCGGCTGCGCGCTGGACTGGGTACTCTCCGGTAGCCAGGGTTCCGCTCCGGCCTCCGGCGGCGGACCTGCGCTGCTCGGCAGCGAGTTGGACGAACGCGGCCTCCGTTTCGGCCTCGAACGTTCGTACCGGACGCTGGCCCGGCTCGCGCGGGGCGGCGAGGAGAGGATCGACCTGGTGGAACGTGCCAACCGTTACCGCCCCCGGACGTGGGTGTGATTGATGTCCCAGATGCCCCAGCCGACGGCCCTTTCGCGGTGCCCCAGTTGCGAGGAGCCGCTGGAGGCGGCCGACCGTTTCTGCGGTGCGTGCGGCTACGACCTGTCAACGGTGTCCGCACCGCCGCGGGACCACCCCACGATCACCATGAACGGCGCGTCGGCCGGTCCTCCCCCGGCCGCCCCGTCCATGGACTGGCCCCTGGCGCCGGAGGTCGACAGCGCGGACGTGCCCGCGCCGGTGCACCGCGCCGCCGACATACAGGGCACCGATTCGGGTGGTTCCGAACTGCCGCATCCTGAGCACTCGGAGCACCCCGAGCACCCCGAGCACCCCGAGCACCCGCACGGGGATCCGGCGGGGATCCGGCCGTCCGTCGCCAAGAGGGCCGCCGGACAGCCGTCGGGCGTACGGTTCGACCGGCCGTCGGAGCCCGACGAGTACCCGCTCGCCCCTCCGGCCGGCGAGGCCCGGTCCGCGGAGGGCCGCCCGGCCGACGGCCCGGACCACGAGGTCCCCGCCGATCCCCGGACCGCCGACCTCCCGGCTCCCCCCGCGGGCGCCAAGGTGTGCGTGGCCTGCCGTTCGGGCCATGTCGACCCCGACGGCTACTGCGAGAACTGCGGGCACGCGCAGCCACGTGAACGGGACCACATGGAACAGGAGTTGGGCGCCGTCGCCGCGGTCAGCGACCGGGGTCTGCGCCATCACCGCAACGAGGACGCCTTCACGATCTCCTCGGCCGCGCTGCCGGACGGCTCCCCCGCGGTCGTCGCGGTCGTCTGCGACGGGGTCTCCTCCGCGACCCGTCCGGACGAGGCCTCGCTCGCCGCGTCCCGCGCGGCCAACGAGTCGCTCCTGGCGGCTCTTCCACTCGGCACACACCCGCAACAGGCCATGCACGAGGCGATCGTCGCGGCCTCGGAGGCGGTCAACGCGCTGGCGGATCCGTCCACCGCGCAGGGGGAGCACGCTCCGCACGTGAACGCGCCCGCCTGCACCATCGTCGGCGCCGTCGTCACACCCACTCTGCTGATCGTCGGCTGGGTCGGCGACAGCCGCGTCTACTGGGTCCCCGTCGACCGCTCCTCGCTGCCGGCCCGGCTCACCGAGGACGACTCGTGGGCCGCGCAGATGGTCGCCGCGGGCCTGATGAACGAGGCGGAGGCGTACGCCGACGAGCGCGCCCACGCGATCACCGGCTGGCTCGGCGCCGACGCCTACGAACTGGAGCCGCACACCGTCTCGTTCAAGCCGGACCGGCCGGGTGTGGTCGTGGTGTGCACCGACGGTCTGTGGAACTACGCGGAGGCGGCCGAGGACATGGCCGAGGTCCTCCCCCTCGACGCCGCCGAAAGGCCGCTGCACAGCGCCCAGGTTCTGGTGGGCCACGCCCTGGACGGCGGGGGCCACGACAACGTAACAGTGGCCGTCATGCCGTTCCCCGCCCCCTCGCAGGGGGCAGGATCGGCCTGAGGCCGCGAACGAACGGGGGCGGCCGCGGACCGGAGGGGACCGGTCCGCACACAGTCATCACCTCCGCCAGAGCCGGAGGCCCGAGGGGGACAGAGAAGGCATGGCCAATTTCTCGAAGTCGAACGTGCCGCAGTTCTCGGTCGACGTGTACCAGAACGAATACCTGCCGGAGGGCGGCCGCGAGGTCAACGCGATCGTCACGGTGAGCGCGACCGGCGGCGGCACCGTCGGAAACGCGGTCGCCGCGCCGCACCTGTACACGGCGGGGCAGGGCCCGGACGCCGCCGTGGCGATCATGGTCGACTGTTCGGGCTCGATGGACTATCCGCCGACCAAGATGCGCAACGCCCGCGACGCGACGGCAGCGGCGATCGACACCCTGCGCGACGGAGTCCACTTCGCGGTGATCGGCGGCACGCACGTCGCCAAGGAGGTCTATCCGGGCAACGGACGGCTCGCGGTGGCGGACACGGCCACGCGCGACCAGGCCAAGCAGGCACTGCGCAAGCTGAGCGCGGGCGGCGGGACGGCGATCGGCACCTGGCTGCGGCTCGCCGACCGGCTGCTGTCCTCGGCCGAGGTGTCGATCCGGCACGGCATCGTGCTCACCGACGGCCGCAACGAACACGAGTCCCCCGAGGACCTGCGGGCCGCGCTCGACTCCTGCGCCGGACGTTTCACCTGTGACGCGCGTGGAGTCGGCACCGACTGGGAGGTCAAGGAGGTCACCGGGATCGCCTCGGCGCTGCTCGGCACCGCCGACATCGTCGCCGACCCGGCCGCCCTCGCCGCCGACTTCACGCACATGATGGAGACGGCCATGGGCAAGGAGGTCGCCGACGTGGCCCTGCGGCTGTGGACGCCGGTCGGCACCGAGATCAAGTTCGTCAAGCAAGTGGCGCCCACGGTCGGGGAGTTGACGGACCGTCGCACCGAGGCGGGGCCACGCGCGGGCGACTACCCGACCGGCTCCTGGGGCGACGAGTCCCGCGACTACCACGTGTGCGTCCAGGTCCCGACGGCCGCGGTCGGCCAGGAGATGCTCGCCGCCCGGGTCTCGCTGGTGATCCCGCAGGGCGACGGCAGCGTGCGGAACCTCGGCGCGCAGGGACTCGTACGGGCCGTGTGGACCGACGACATGGCCGCCTCGACGTCCATCAACCCGCAGGTCGCGCACTACACGGGTCAGGCCGAACTGGCACAAGTCATCCAACAGGGTCTCGATCTTCGCAAAGCGGGTGATGTCGACGGAGCAACGGCCAAGCTGGGACGGGCCGTTCAGCTCGCCGGAGCCTCCGGAAACGCCGATACCGCGAAACTGCTCGCGAAGGTGGTGGACGTGGTCGACGTCGCGGCAGGTACTGTGCGATTGAAAGCAAGGGTCGCAGAAGCTGACGAGATGACCCTCGAGACACGGTCCACAAAGACTGTTCGTGTAAAGAAGTAGCGAGCCCGGTTCCCGTGGGGAGCCGGAGAAACCCGGTCACAACGGCCGGAAAAGGAAAGGGGGAAGCGCCGACATGCCGACATGCCCGAACGGACACCAGTCGGGTTCCGACGACTGGTGCGAGGTCTGCGGTCACCGCATGGCCGGTACCGTGCCCCCGCTCCCGCCCCCGCCGCCGCCCAGCGCCGGTTACGGCTACCCGACGCCCGGTTCGCCTCCGCCGGGACCCGGCGGCCGGTCCCACCGGTCCGGCGTGCCGGGCGCCGACCCGGAGCTCTGCCCGCAGTGCCGTACGCCCCGTGAGGGCGCGGCGCCGTTCTGCGAGGAGTGCCGGTGGAACTTCCTGACCAACACCGCGACGTCGTACACACCGGCGGCACCGCGTCCGCCCGTCGGCGGACCGGGCGGTCCCGGCGGGCAGTCACCGTACGGCGGCCCTGGCCCCGGCGGTCCTGGCGGTCCCGGTGGCCCGAATCCCGCGCTGCGGTTCCAGCAGCCGGGGCCGGGACAGCCGGGTGGTCCGGGTGCCGGCGGCCCCGGGCACGACCCGTTCGAGTACCAGAGCTCGCGGCCCTCGCAGATGAACCGGCCCGCCGAACCGATCCCTCCGGGCCCGGGGGCCCAGCCGTACGGCGGCCCCCAGGGCTTCGGCGGCGACCCGTCGCGCCCGGCTCCGCAGCAGGGCGGCCCCGGCGCCCAGCAACAGGCCTACACCCAGCAGCCCGCCCCGCCCTTCACTCAGGGCGGACCGCCGCAGCAGGGCGGACCGCAGCCCGGCGGCCCGGCCTTCGGCGGCGGTGACGACGACTGGGTGATCCCCCCGCCGTCGTCCGGTGCGCCCGGCGGCCCGGGTGGTCAGGGCGGCCCGAACGGCCCGGGTCAGGACGGCTACGGCTACCCGCGGCCCGGCGCCACCCAGGCCCCGCCCGGTCCCGGCTACCAGCAACAGCAACAGCAACAGCAGTCGCTGTCCTGGAGCGCGACCATCGCACCGGACCGCGAGTACTTCATGGCGATGATGCAGCGCTCCGGGCCCGAGGCCGCGGGCCTGAACCTGCCCGCCTACTCGCCGGAGCTCCAGCGCCCGCTCCTGGGCAACCAGATCACCATCGGCCGCCGCCGGCACTCCACCGGCGAATCCCCGGACATCGACCTGTCGGTGCCCCCGGAGGACCCGGGCGTCTCCCACCAGCACGCCATGCTGGTCCAGCAGCCGGACAGCACCTGGGCGGTCGTCGACCAGAACTCGACGAACGGGACCACGGTCAACGGCGGCGAGGAGCCCATCCAGCCGTTCGTCCCGGTGCAGCTGCAGGACGGCGACCGGGTGCACGTCGGCGCCTGGACGACGATCACCATCCGGCGGGGCTGAACCACCACCCCGGCGACCGGGGCCGAATCGTCACGGCGGCCCTCCGAGGGGGCTGAATCGCCCCTGCGGCCCCCAGGAAGCTCAACGGTCCCGCGATCCCCCTGGGGGCTGAAACCGCCCCCAGGGGGCTGATCAGGGCTTTCACGGCGGCTCGGAGCGGATCACAGCCGGGCCCGCTTCCGGGCCCCGTACGGAACCCGGTCGCGGACGCTCACGGCAGCGGCCAGGTGTACGGCCCCTCGGGGTCGTCCAGCCAGGCCCAGGCACCCTCTTCGCCGACCGTGATCCCGTACCGCTCGCGCTGCGGCTCCCCCTCGCGCTCCCACAGCGCGTAGGCGTCGTGCGGGTCGAGGCTGCCCGCCGTCAGGGCCAGCAGGAACCGGAACAGATCGTGGCCGCGGGCCCGGCGCGGCAGCCCTCCGAGCCGGGCCGGCTCCGGCTCCGGCCCGGACCGGGTGGCACCGCGCAGCGGCACGAAGAAGGCGGAGGTGTGCAGGAAGCGCCCCTCGGCGTGCCCGGAGTCCCGCACCCTCAGCACGATCAGGCCGGTGGCCAGCGGCGCGAGGATGCGGGCGCCGGGGCGGCACTGGGGGAGCCAGGGGCGCGGGATCGTGGTCAACGTGCAGGTGGCGATGATCCGGTCGAAGGGAGCGCGCTCGGGGACCCCCCGCGCGCCGTCGCCGGTGACGACCGTCGGGTGGTACCCGGCGATGGCCAGATGCCCTCGCGCGGCCTCGGTGATCTCCACGTCGAGGTCGACCGTGGTCACCAGGTCGTCACCGAGACGGTACGCGAGCAGGGCCGCGTTGTAGCCGGTCCCGGCGCCGATCTCCAGGACGGCGTCCCCGTCCCGCACCTCCAGCTCGGTCAGCATCGTCGCCATCAGCGACGGCTGGCTGCTGGAGGAGACCAGTTCCCCGTCCCTCACCCGGGTCGCCAGCGGGGCGTCCGCGTACGCGCCGCGCATCCAGCGGTTCCTGGCCCGCGGGTCCGGGTCCTCGCCCCACACGCGCTCGAAACCGCCGGCGACGCCGATGTAGTAGTACGGCACGAAGAGGTGGCGCGGAACGGCCTCGAAGGCCTCCCGCCAGACCGGGTCGCGCTCCCAGGCCCCGCTCCGGTCTATCTCGCGCACCAGGGACGCCCGCGCCACATCGGCGAGGTCTTCGGGTCCCGGGTCGGGACCGGTGTCGAGAGCGTGCGCGCCCATACCTCCACTGTGCTGCCGGACGGCCCGCGAGGCGAATGCCGGACCGACCGGACCGGCCGGACCGGCACCGTCGCGTCCGCTGCGCCGCGTGAGTGGTCCTAAGCCTTGAGTCCTCGGTCACCCCGTCTGAGAACATGGGGACGTGAAAGAGATTCGGCGCGGCACGCTTCAGGAGCAGACCTTCTACGAGCAGGTCGGCGGCGAGGAGACCTTCCGGCGCCTCGTGCACCGTTTCTACGAGGGTGTCGCCGGGGATCCGCTGCTGAAGCCCATGTATCCCGAGGAGGATCTGGGCCCGGCCGAGGAGCGCCTCACGCTGTTCCTGATCCAGTACTGGGGCGGCCCGACGACATACAGCGAGAACCGCGGCCACCCCCGGCTGCGGATGCGCCACGCCCCCTTCAAGGTCGACCAGGCCGCGCACGACGCCTGGCTCGAGCACATGCGCGTCGCCGTCGACGAGCTCGGCCTCTCCGAGGAGCACGAGCACACGCTCTGGAACTATCTGACCTACGCGGCCGCTTCGATGGTGAACACGGCGAGCTGACCGCCTGCTCGACGGTGAGCGGCGAACACCTCTCCGCGGAGATCCCGCGCCGCTCGGGGGCGGCCGCGGCGGCCGGTCGGGAACGGTCGTGGCCCGCGAGTACGCGATGCCCGACCGGGTCAGCCGTCTCCGGCCCTCCGCCGGGGGTTCACCCGGCCGTCGGCCATGAAGGACCGCGTGGCACTGGACCGAAGTCGGATCCGGAGCCGGATCCGGACCACGTCGGCACCTGGCCGGAGGGCGCGTCACGGGTGTGGACGGGAAGATCCGGCCCTTCCGGCTGCTCCGGCGGAAATGGGAGCGCGGGGGTCAGCGAACGCTGACGTCCAGTGCGCCGAGCCCCGCCCGGCGGACGGCGACCGACCCGAACGGCGTCCGCAGACGCAGCCAGGCGCCCGACGAGTACAGCGCCAACGGGCTGTCGCTCAACGAGCTCTCGCCCCGGGGGACTTGCCCTTCCGTGGACGCGGTCGCGGGCGGTACGGGCCGCAGGAATCCCAGCGACTGCGCGGCATGCGCGGCCCGCACCGGAAGCGCGGTGTCACCGATCGGCCGGGACCATATCTCCCGTCCGACACGGTCGAGTTCGGCACGCGTCCGCAGCTCGGGCGCCAACTCCTCGGTGCGCGAGCGGAATTCGGCAACCGCCTCGGACACCTTCGCCCGTACGGCGTCCGGGGCGGGCAGCCCCGGCTCCGGCCGCCAGCCGCTGCGGGGCGGCAGCACCCCGGCCCACGGGGGCCCGGTGACGGCGACGGGAACACCGGCGGTGGCCGCCGACTCCTCCACGGACTCCAGGAGTTCACCGGCGGAGACGGTCACGTCGAGGGTGACGTCGAGCCCGTTCTCGTACGGCTTGGCCAGCCGCGCCGTACGGATCGCGAGGACCTCGAACGACGGCGGCCGGCCGAAGACCGCGAGCGTGGTGCCGTGCGCCTGGAGGCGCACGGCGGCCGCGCGGTCGTAGTGGACGAGCCGGGAGAGGAAGGCGGCGAGATCGGCCGCCTCCCCCGCGTCGGCGAGATGCAGGACGGTCATGCCGCGACGGCCTCGTCCTCGTCGTCGCGGTACGACTCCAGGAAGTCGCGCTCCTCGGCCGTGATCCGGCGCGGGCGCTGCCGCTCGAAGTCGAACGGCACGATCACCGTGGCGGCCGTGACGTAGACCTGGTCCGGGTCCTTCACCTCGTAGGCGATCGTGAAGGACGCGGCCCGGATCTGCGTCACCCAGAGCTCGATGTCCACCGGCGCGTGCCGGTGGACCAGCTGCCGCTTGTAGTCGATCTCATGGCGCGCCACCACGGACCCCTGCTTGAAGTCCTTCTCCGGGCGGAACAGGAAGTCGATACGGGCTTCCTCCAGGTAGCGGAGGAAAACTACGTTGTTGACGTGGCCGTACGCGTCCATGTCCGCCCAGCGCAACGGGCAGCGGTAGATGTGGCGCAAGATCGATCAGCCCCGGGTCAGCTTCTTGTAGGTGGCGCGGTGCGGGCGCGCGGCGTCCGCACCGAGCCGCTCGACCTTGTTCTTCTCGTACGACTCGAAGTTGCCCTCGAACCAGTACCACTTCGACTCACCCTCGTACGCGAGGATGTGCGTCGCGACCCGGTCCAGGAACCAGCGGTCGTGGGAGATGACCACGGCCGCACCGGGGAACTCCAGCAGCGCGTTCTCGAGCGACGACAGGGTCTCCACGTCGAGGTCGTTGGTGGGCTCGTCGAGGAGCAGCAGGTTGCCGCCCTCCTTGAGGGTCAGCGCCAGGTTCAGCCGGTTGCGCTCACCACCGGAGAGGACACCCGCGGGCTTCTGCTGGTCCGGGCCCTTGAAGCCGAAGGCGGACACATAGGCCCGCGACGGCATCTCGACCTGACCGACGTTGATGTAGTCGAGCTCGTCGGAGACGACGGCCCACAGCGTCTTCTTGGGGTCGATGTTGGCGCGGCTCTGGTCGACGTAACTGATCTTGACCGTCTCGCCGACCTTGATCGCGCCGGTGTCCGGCGTCTCCAGGCCCTGGATCATCTTGAACAGCGTGGTCTTGCCGGCGCCGTTCGGGCCGATGACACCGACGATGCCGTTGCGCGGCAGCGTGAAGCTGAGGTCGTCGATGAGGACCTTGTCGCCGAACGCCTTGGAGAGGTTGTTGACCTCGACGACGATGGAGCCCAGGCGCGGGCCCGGCGGGATCTGGATCTCCTCGAAGTCCAGCTTCCGCATCTTGTCGGCCTCGGCCGCCATCTCCTCGTAACGGGCGAGGCGGGCCTTGGACTTGGCCTGACGGCCCTTGGCGTTGGACCGGACCCACTCCAGCTCTTCCTTGAGCCGCTTGGCGCGCTTCTCGTCCTTGCGGCCCTCGACCTTGAGGCGGGAGGCCTTCTTGTCGAGATACGTGGAGTAGTTGCCCTCGTAGGGAATCGCGCGGCCGCGGTCCAGTTCGAGGATCCACTCGGCGACGTTGTTCAGGAAGTACCGGTCGTGAGTGACGGCGACGACGGCGCCCGCGTACTTCGTGAGGTGCTGCTCCAGCCAGTTCACCGACTCGGCGTCGAGGTGGTTGGTGGGCTCGTCGAGGAGGAGCAGGTCCGGAGCCTCGATCAGCAGCTTGCAGAGCGCCACGCGGCGCTTCTCGCCACCGGAGAGGTTGGTGACCGGCCAGTCGCCGGGCGGGCAGCCCAGCGCGTCCATGGCCTGCTCGAGCTGCGCGTCGAGGTCCCAGGCGTTGGAGTGGTCCAGGTCGTCCTGGAGCTTCCCCATCTCCTCCATGAGCGCGTCGGAGTAGTCGGTCGCCATCAGCTCGGCGACCTCGTTGAAGCGGTTGAGCTTGCCCATCAGCTCGGCGGCACCGTCCTGGACGTTCTCCAGAACCGTCTTGGACTCGTCCAGCTCCGGTTCCTGCATGAGGATGCCGACGCTGTAGCCGGGCGACAGGAACGCGTCACCGTTGGAGGGCTGCTCGATGCCCGCCATGATCTTGAGAACGGTGGACTTACCGGCACCGTTGGGACCGACCACACCGATCTTGGCGCCAGGCAGGAAGCTCAAGGTGACGTCGTCGAGGATCACCTTGTCGCCGTGCGCCTTGCGCGTCTTGCGCATGGTGTAAATGTACTCAGCCAAGAGAAACCGTCCGGACGCTTGAAATCGGCAGTGGGCAGATACACCCCATCTTGCCTGACGGCTACCTCTCGGGGGAAACGCGTTCAGTCACGGGGCTGTGACCTGGCCGTTCACCACCTCTGTTCGTAGCTGACCTGTCACTGGTTGTCGCCCCTCGTCGTCCCTGGTCGTCCCTGGTCACTGTCGAGCGGCCTCGCACGGCCCAGGGAGCACGCAGCGACGACGCAGGGACGGCCCAGGGACGACCCGGCGCGATCACTCAGACCGGTCCCACTCGTCCAGCTTTATCTTGACCTGATGATTGTGGGCGTGCCAGACGACTTTCCCCGTGACTGACGCGCCCGCGGCGGGTAGCTCCATGGGATGAGGCATGGCGGTGATCTCCGCGAGCCCAACCGCATCGGGTACACCGTCGATCACGAGGAAGACACCGAACTGGGCTCGCACGAACACCTGTCCACTGACTCTGGATCCAATCGGCAGGGCGGCGACGGTTGCCGCCCAGCTCTGAACTACGCGGCCTGGATCTGGTGCGTCGGCGGGGACCGGCTGACAGTACTCGGACACCGGCTCATCATGGCGAGCACGCCAGCAACTGTCGAGGGACGGTCTCCCCGATTGCACGACCCCCGGACGCCGGCGTCCGCGACCAGCACGCTCTCGAACAACCCACGAGAGCGGCACGTCACCGATCAGGCTTCATGGAAACCGCTGTTCATCGGTGCGGTCATCACGGGTGACGACCGAGTGCGCCTCTATTTCCGCTCACCCGAGCGGAACCGTACGTACGGTGTGGACGTGCTGATCAGCCATGCGGGGCCCGGCCTGCTCGGCGCCATGATGTCCCCCGCGTTCCTGGCGAGCGAGCATCTGCATCAGCCTTCGGACGATCCGCACTGCGATGTGCGCTCCCGCCGGCGCACTCCTGCTGCGTCTCCGGCCGGCGATGCCCGAGTTGAGGCGACTGCATGTTCGCCACGCCCCGGCGGTCCTGGCCTTCGAGTTGGCGAATCGCGCCTGCTTCGCCGCCTCGGTCTCCGATCGCGGCGCCGATTGGCGGCGGCCCGGCACGGGCTGCGTACATTGCGAGCGGCCACGGCCCACCAGAACGTCGCGTCCCAAAAAGTGCTGTCCAAAGCCGGGTTCGTCCCCGTCGGCCCTGTCGACCCGGCCCATCTCGACGGTAAGCCAGGCACCTGGTATCAACGCGACCTGACGCTCCAGCCATTTACCGCGGCCTTGCCCGGGGACCGGCTGCGGGACGGCCGCCGGCCGCCGCTGGCCATCGGTGTGTGATCGCTGACGAGCTCGCGCCGACCGCAGGTCAGAGCAGTGGGCTGTCTGCCGACACGAGACGTTCGAGGGCCTGACGGACCGGACGGCCGTCGGGGTCAAGGCACCTGCACCCCCACTCCGTCACGTGTCCGTCCATGGCTGACCGGCCTCGCAGTTCCTCGAAGCGCGGGCCGGTCTGCCCGAGCGCCGTCAGGCCACCGGTCACCACCTGTCGGCACCACCCGGCCACGTCGCGTGACCCTCGGCGTCCTCGCCTCGTGCCCGGCCTGCCCGGGGAGCACAATTCTTTTAGGGGCTTCACCGGGGGGCGGCGGCTTCGGAGGTGATCGCGATGACACAGATGACAGCGATGCAGGCACGGACCACGGTCGGATGGCACGTCGAGATGGAATTCCAGGAGGACGACCACCGCACCCGCGCGGCCGCCCTCCTGCGACTCCCGGACGGGAGCGAAGTACGTGCCCACGGGTACGCCAGCCGCCACCCCTCCGACTCGAACCAGCCGAGGGTCGGCGAGGAGGTCGCGGGCGCGAGGGCCCTGAACGAACTCGCCATGCAACTTCTGACCAAGGCACACGACGAGATCGACGCGGCCTCGGGCAGGACATCACACACACTGAGGTGACCGGAACGACCGAGCAGTCCGGGTGATCCGGGCCACCTGGACCACCTGGACCACCTGGGTGATCGGGTGTCCGATCACCGTGCAGAGAACAGACCGCTGGACCGCCGAACACCTCGAAGATCGTGGTCTACGTGGTGAGCGCGGGGCCCGTCGAGGTGGCGCCGCGCCCGCCACGAACAGCAGGCCGACTTCGATCGGGCAGATGTCCGGCACGATCGTCCCCGCCGAAACAGCCCGCCGGACGAGCCGACGCGCCGCTACGGAAGGAGGGCTGGCCGCGAGGATCAGATGATCTTTGTCCACCCCACCGAGAGGCCCCAGGACCCACTCGTCCCGCTGGTAACCGAAACAGCCACGTTCTTGTGGCTTCGGTCCAGAGCTACTTCGTTGAACTGCCCCGGATCACCGTCTGCGCAGACGACGGTGAAGCTCACAAGAGAGCCGACCCGCACTTCGATGGTCCCGGAACCCGAACATGTCACCGCGACTTCCAGGGTTCCCCGCCGAATTTCGGGGATCGCCGGGAACGAGCGAGCACCGGTCCTTCCACCTGTTCTGATGAATGACTTCTGCGCGTCTGGAAGTCGGGGCGGAACGCGAGCGCCCGTGGCGGTGGAGGGTGTGGCGGAAGGCGCGGCGGAGGGCTTGCCGGAAGAAGGCGTTTCGACCGGCGCCTCACTCGGAGTCGCTCGACTGCCGGTTGACATCGCGCTCGTGCACCCGGCCAACGCAAGCAGGACCACCGGAACGAGTATCCCTGTCCGTCTCATATGCGCCCCCTGACACACACGGGACCGCCGCCCGCCACCTTGCTCCGTGTCAGGCAGCCGGCTTGATGCCGGTCGCAAGCGGTGCCGGTGAACTTGCGGCGCCACAGCCGGCGTTGCGCATGGACGGACTTGCGTGGAGGAACGGATACGGTTGGATGGGCAGCCGCTGCCGAGGTTGATATACCCAATACCTCGGAACTCGCGAACACCATTGAGCCTGCGCGTAGGCGCATTTGTCCCCCAGGTTTCCTGTAGGTGGAAACGGTTGGTCAGACCGTCGACCACGGAGCCTAAGGATCAAGAGGTACGCCGTGTGCCGAATTGAGCGAGCCTTGAGGCGGGAGCCCCGGCGATACCGGGCCTGCACAGCAACCAGCGCAACGGTAACCGACTGTCACCGGCCTCCAGTCGACCGGTCGAGGAGACCTCAACGGCGACCTCCCGGCCACGGCACCGCGCCCGGTCGGCGCGCCTGACGTTCGACGTTCGACGTTCGGCTCCAGAGTGACTCTCGGTGAAGTTCAGAAGCCCATGACGTGGGTGGCGAACGCCCACACGGCCTCGCCGCGGGTTCGGTCGTCCACCGGGCGTGGCACGGTGCGCGCAAGGCCTGCCCCCGCACGTCTTCGACTCGCCCACGGGAAGGCGGGTCTACGACAACCGGCACACGCGCGTGACCAAGTGGCTCACCGACGGGATCCCGCCCGCCCATGTGGCGGACTGGGCCGGGAACAGCGTCCCGGCCCTCCTGGCGCCCCACTCGCGATGCGTCGAGGGACGGCTGCCTGACCTGAAAAGGCGCCTCGAAGCCGCCGGAGATCTTCCCGAGCGGCCCGATCCGGGCTGAGGCCTCTCGCCGGAAACTTCGACACGTATTCGACAGGGCCACCCGCGAAAACCCGGTGCCAGCCGGACAGCTCTGGACCTTCCCCTTGATCATCAGGAAGGTGTTCGGGGCGTCGTCGTATCGAGTGAAACATGTCCTGACCAGCAAAAAGCCCTCCCCAAAGGGAGGGCGGAGACTGGCGCCCCCGGCAGGACTCGAACCTGCGGCCAAGCGCTTAGAAGGCGCCTGCTCTATCCACTGAGCTACGGGGGCCGGGTGTGTCGGCCTGTGTCCTGGTGCCCGGGTGTGGGCTGATCCGTGACCTTGCCGGGGACAAGAATAGGGCTCCCGCATCCCTGTCCCTCACGCTTCGCCTCCGTGGCTCATTGTGGAGGTTCAGTGAAGCGGTCCTGATAATCGCAGGCGGGTACGAATCGTGCACCGCTTTTGACGTCTCGCGCATCGGGTGTTGTGCACTCGTTATGCCTGCGCCCCAGTCATCCCTTCCGCCCCGTGTGTCCCGTCGGCGCGCAGACATACCCATATGCTTCAGAAAGACTCCAAAATTGGGCATTCTTCGCATGTGGTGACCTTGGACGTACGGCCTCAGCTGCTCGACGCACTTTCCGCCCTGCGCGACCGTGTCGCCGCCGCACGCTTTCCGCTGCCCCTGGCAGGGGCTCCACGCGCGCGTGCCAACCGCGACGAACTGCTCGCACAGCTCGACGACTATTTGGTGCCCCGGTTGAGAGAACCCGAAGCACCCCTTCTCGCCGTCATCGGAGGGTCCACCGGCGCCGGCAAGTCGACCCTCGTCAACTCCCTCGTGGGGCGCCGGGTCAGCGAAGCGGGGGTGCTGCGCCCGACGACCCGTACACCGGTGCTGGTGTGCCATCCGGAGGATCATCACTGGTTCAGCGGCATGCGTGTACTGCCCCAGCTCACGCGCGTGTGGGTGCCCCATCAGGAACCCGGCGACGATCTTCCCGCCCTCGCCGACAGCGGGGAGCGGGTGTTGCGTATCGAGACCGCCGACACGCTCCCCCGCGGCCTCGCCCTCCTCGACGCGCCCGACGTCGACTCCCTGGTGGCCGACAATCGGGTGCTGGCCGCCGAACTGATCTGCGCGGCCGACATCTGGGTGATGGTCACCACGGCCGCGCGGTACGCCGACGCCGTGCCGTGGCATCTGCTGCGCACCGCCAAGGAACAGAAGGCGACCCTGGTGACGGTCCTGGACCGGGTGCCGCACCAGGTGGTGTCCGAGGTCTCGCGGCAGTACGGCGCTCTGCTCGCCAAGGCGGGACTGGGCGAAGCACCCCGCTTCACCGTGCCCGAACTGCCCGAGTCCGCCTGGGGCGGCGGCCTGTTGCCCGCCACGGCCGTCGCACCGCTGCGTACGTGGCTCACGCACCAGGCCCAGGACCCGGGAGCCCGCCACGGGGCGATGGCGCGTACGGCCCATGGTGCCCTCGACTCCCTGAAGTCTCGGATGCCGGAACTGGCCAGTGCCGCCGCCGCTCAGTACGCCGCCTCGACGCGGCTCACCGCGGCCGTCGACGGGGCGTACGACAGCGAGCACACACGCGCGAAGGGGCGTCTGCAGGCCGGGGCCGTGCTCTCCGGGGACGCTCTCAAGCGCTGGCGTGTCTATCCCCTCGACTGCACCTCCGAGGAACTGCTGGACGCGCTCGTGGAGAGCCTGTGCGCCCTGCTGCTGTGCTCCGTCACGGCCGCCGACGAACGCGTGGACGACACCTGGCGCCGCGAACCGGCAGCGGACGCTCCGGGGCTGACGGATCGCGACCCGACGCTGGAGAGCGCCGAGCACCGGATCGGTCTGGCCGTACGACGGTGGCGGCGCGTCCTGGAGGAGTACGCCGAGGACGAGGTTCGCGACCTTGACAAGAGTGTGGCGCCGGACCCGGCGGTGGTGGCCGCGCTGGTCGCCACGGCACTCCTGGGCGGCCGGAGGGCGCGCAGCGCGGGCGAGGGGCTCGCCGAGCGGATCGGGGCGCACGGCGCGCTGCGGCTGCGCGACAAGGGCGGCCGCCTTCTCACAGACCTCATCGACAAGGCCCTGCAGGCCGAACGCGAGCGCCGTCTCGCGCCCCTTGAAGCGCTCGACGTTCATCCAGAACCCCAGGCCGAGCTCATCGCGGCGCTGTCCGTACTGCAGAAGGAGAGGTGACCGCGGTGACTGCCGTCACTGACCACACGGATCAGGCCGACCGCCCCGAAGACGATCGACCCGAAAACGGCCGTCCCGGAGATGGTCGTTCCACAGATGGCCGTCCCGGAGAGGCCCACTCCGAAAACGGCGCCCCCGAAAGCGCCCTCTCCGGGGAGGCCGTCCCAGGCACCGCGGGCGCCGAGAACGACAACCTTGCCGGAGACACCGAGACCACTTCGGAGAACCGTTCGGAGAACGGTCCGCCCGGCGCGCCGGGCCCCGGGGCCGGCTCCCCGGAGGACACCGCGGGAACCACCGGGGAAGCCAGGGGGGGCCGGAGCGGCAAGACCGCGCCGAGCCGCCGCGCGGCCGGACAGGGCACCCGGCACGACGGGTCCGAACCGGCGCCGCACGCGCGCGGAGAAGGCGACGACCCCACGCGCGCGGAGGACGGCCCCGTCTGGGACGACGGCCTCATCGCGCGACGCGTGACCGAGGCGGCTCCGGGCCGGTACCAGACGCCGTTGGCCGAGGCACAGGCCAGTGTCCCCGCGGTGCCGGCCCCCCTCGCGTACGACAGGCCGCTGCACTCGCGCCTGGACGCCCTCCGTGAACTGGTGGGCCTCTCCCGCGCCCGCCTCGACAGCAGGACGCTCGCCGAGGCCGGCCGGGTCCTGGACGAGGCGGCGGCCCGCCGCAGGCTCTCCGGGGAGCACACCGTCGTCGCCATCGCCGGGGCCACTGGCAGCGGCAAGTCACAGCTCTTCAACGCGCTCGCGGGCGTGGCCATTTCGGAGACCGGCGTGCGCAGGCCGACCACCGCGGCGCCCATCGCCTGCACCTGGAGCGACGGCGCCGCCACCCTCATCGACCGGCTCGGCATCCCAGGGCGGCTGCGCAGACGCCCGCTGCAGAGCGCGGAGGCGGAGGCACAACTGCGCGGCCTGGTCCTGGTCGACCTGCCCGACCACGACTCCGCGGCCGTCCAGCACCGCGAGCAGGTGGACCGGGTCCTGGCGCTGGTCGACGCGGTCATCTGGGTGGTGGATCCGGAGAAGTACGCGGACGCCGTCCTCCACGAGCGCTATCTGCGGCCGCTGGCCGGGCACGCGGAGGTCACCTTCGTGGTCCTCAACCAGGTGGACCGGCTCCCCGGGGAAGCCGCCGATCAGGTGCTCGACGATCTGCGGCGACTGCTCGACGAGGACGGCATCGCGCTCGGCGAGTACGGCGAACCGGGCGCGACCGTCCTCTCGCTGTCCGCGCTCACCGGGGCCGGAGTCCCCGAACTGCGGGAATCCCTGGGCCAGTTCGTGGCGGAGCGCGGCGCCGCGGCACGGCGGATCTCGGCCGACCTCGACGCGGCCGCCGCACGGCTGCGGCCCGTTTACGCGGCCGGTCGGCGGGTCGGACTCAGCGAGGAGGCGCGTGACGAGTTCGCGGACCGGCTCGCGGACGCGGTGGGTGCCGTGGCGACCGGTGAGGCCGCCGAGCGGGCCTGGCGCCGCAACGCCAACCGCGCCTGCGGCACGCCCTGGCTGCGGCTGTGGCGCTGGTATCTGGACCGGCGCGAACCCCAGACCGGACGCCTGCCCGTGCGCGCTCCAGCGGACGAGGAGGCCACCGCTCGCCAGCGCGTCGAGCAGGCGGTTCGGACGGTCGCGGACCGGGCCGCGTACGGACTTCCCGCGCCCTGGGCGCAGGCTGTGCGCGAGGCCGCTGTCCGCGGCGCGCAGGGGCTGCCCGAGGCGCTGGACGGCATGGCGGTGCGCGCGACGGCACCGGCGGGACGGCCGCCGCGGCCCGGCTGGTGGCCCGTCGCGGTGCTGGCGCAGGCCGCGATGACGATCCTCCAGGTCATCGGCGGGCTCTGGCTGGTGGGACAGATCATCGGGGTCATGTCACCGAACCTCGGGGTTCCGGTGCTGCTGATGGTTTCGGGGATCATCGGCGGCCCGGTCGTCGAGTGGGGCAGCAGAATGGCGGCCCGCGGACCGGCCCGGCGCTACGGCCTGGAAGCGGAACGCCGATTGCGCGAGGCGGCCGCCGGGTGCGGAAGAGCCCGGGTGCTGGATCCCGTGGCCGCGGAACTGCTGCGGTACCGCGAGGTGCGGGAGCAGTACGGGCGGGTCATGGGAGCGGCGACGGCGGGTGCCCCGGTCGGGTGAGGTGGTTGCCCAGGTCGGCTGAGGTGGGTACCCCGATCGGCTGACGCGGTTTTCCACAACCGGCCGGCTGCGCACAGGGCGCAGCGGGCCGGGCCCGGCGGAGGCAGTCTGATCCCGCGGCGATCGCAGCGCATGCGCTCGCCGCGGCAGACGTATTCGCACGGGAGGGATTCACGATGAACGAGACGATGGTGTGCGCGGTGGGCAACGTGGCGACACGGCCCGTGTACCGGGAATTGGCGAACGGCGCGTCGGCGCGGTTCCGGCTGGCGGTGACCTCGCGGTACTGGGACCGGGAGAAGAGCGGGTGGACGGACGGGCACACCAACTTCTTCACGGTGTGGGCCAATCGAGCGCTCGCGACGAACGTGGGGGCCTCGGTCTCGGTGGGCGATCCCGTCATCGTGCAGGGCAGGCTGAAGGTGCGCTCCGAGACACGTGACGGGGAGAGCCGGACGTCGGCGGACATCGACGCGGTGGCGATCGGCCACGACCTCTCCCGCGGTACGTCGGCCTTCCGGCGTCCGTCCAAGGAGGGTGAGCCGGCTCCGGTGCACCGCCCCGAGCCCAGTTGGGAATCGGCGCCGGACGCCCGGCCCGAGGACGCGCCCCAACAGCTTCCCGAACCGGCCGGGGTGACGTGATGTCAGAGAGAGGCACGATCTGACCGAACTGCGGCTTATCGACAAATACATAGCGAACGACCCTCATGGATTTGTCGATAGGCGCAGCTCAAGAACGTGATCGCGATAACGATTCCGAGTCGGATCGGTTATCGGATGACATGACCGAGGGGAGTGATGCGGCGCTTCTTTAGGATGCCGAACACAGCTCTCGGGGCTTCTGATTCTGCTGGCGGGACCGTCCCCCATGTCAAAGGGTCCTGCTCGAAGGGGAATTCTGTGTCTTCTGCGTTCTCTGTGTTGCCCACGCGCGGTCGAGGGGCGGCCCGCCTCGCCGCCGTGGCGTTGGTGTGGGGGCTCGCGGCCGCGGGGACCATCGCCGCGGCCGGTACGGCCACCGCCGACGAAGCCCCGCAGAGCCAGGGCGGAGCGACCGCCACCATAGGCGACCTGAAGACATACGGGTCGGCGGTCATTCATGAGAACGGCGAGGACTCCTGGGTCTCGGCCGGCCTGTTCGAGATGTCCGTCGACGACGGCGGCATGCTGCAGACCTACTGCGTCGACCTCCACAACCCGACGCAGCGGGACACCAAGTACCAGGAGACCTCCTGGAGCGGCACATCGCTGAACGGCAACAAGGACGCGGGCAGGATCCGCTGGATCCTGCAAAACTCCTACCCGCAGGTGAACGACCTGGCGGCGCTGGCCCAGAAGGCCGGCGTCACCGGCCTCACCGAGCAGGACGCCGCGGCCGGCACCCAGGTGGCGATCTGGCGGTACTCGGACGGCGCCGACGTGGACGCCGTGGACCCGCGGGCGGAGAAGCTCGCGGACTATCTGCAGAAGAACGCGCGGAACCTGCCGGAGCCCGAAGCCTCGCTGACGCTCGCCCCGACCGCGGTCTCCGGCCACCCGGGTGAGCGTCTGGGCCCGGTCACTGTGCACACCAACGCGAGCAGCGTGACGGTGACGCCACCCATGGACACCGCCGCCAGCGGGGTGAAGATCGTCGACAAGGACGGCAAGGCGGTCACTTCCGCGGTCGACGGCAGCCGCCTCTTCTTCGACGTGCCCAAGGACAGCGCGGACGGCTCCGCCTCACTCACCGTGCAGGCTTCCACGACCGTGCCGGTCGGCCGCGCCTTCATCTCGGAGACCCGCAGCCAGACGCAGATCCTCGCGGGCTCCAGCGAGTCCACCGTCTCCGCGTCGGCGACCGCGAACTGGGCGGCGCAGGGCGCGATACCGGCCCTGTCCGCCGGAAGGAACTGCGGCAAGGGCGGCGTGGACATCACGGCGGCCAACAGCGGCGACGCGGCGTTCACGTTCGAGCTGATGGGCGTCGAGCACACCGTCGCGGCGGGCGTGTCCCAGACGGTCACCATCCCGCTGCAGGAGGACCAGGCGTACGACTTCACGATCAGTGGCCCGAACGGCGTCGAGAAGCGGTTCAAGGGCGTGCTGGACTGCAAGACCCAGGGCACCGCGAGCGACGTCTCGGCGCAGACGCTCAGCGAGCCGAGCCCGGCGTCGGTGGGCGGCACCTCCGGCGGCGGGACCGACCTCGCCGAGACGGGCGGCTCCGGCACGACTCCGATCATCGCCGGTGCGGCCATCGCCCTCGTCGTGATCGGCGGAGCCGTAGTGGTCTTCGTCCGCAGGAAGCAGACACCGCCGCAGGTCTGAGCGGCCCGGCTACCTCGGCGCCACCCCGGTCGCCGGACACCCGGCCGCACAACCGCTCTGCCCCACGGAATCCGCGGGCCACCGGGCCACCGGGCCACCGGGCCACCGGGAGAGTGCGTCCGGGCAGAGCGCGCGGTGAAACGCGAGGTGCGGGAGTGTGGCCGTAGGGACCTTCCGCCCCGCCGACGGGAGTTGGCCACGACGGGGCGGCGTCCGCACAGCGGCTAGGAGCGGGGGCTCCGGCCGCGCACGACGGCGAATCCGGCCGCGATCAGGCCGAGGACACCGACGATCAGGCCCGTCGTGCCCAGGGCGCGCGCGGTGGAGTCACCACTCTTGTCGCTCGCGGTGGATTCCTTGGCAGCCGAAGAGGCGGAGGAGGACGAGGTCGAGGACGAGTCGGAGCCGGAGGCGCCCGTCTCTGTCCCGGCCGAAGAAGTGTCCTCTGCCGTGCCCTTGGCGGTGAGGGTCAGCACCGGAGCCGGGCTCTCCGGCTCCGCCGCGCCCTTCTGGGGCTCCTCGATCCAGCGGACCACTTTGCCGTCCGAGTAGGTCTGGAGGGTCTTGAAGCTCAACTGGTCGGTGTCGTCCGGAAGCTGACCGAAGGCGACCTCGAAGTCCTGGAACTCGCCGTGGCGGATCCTGCCCCCGGTCCAGGTGATCTCGGAGACGGCGTCGGTGATCGTGCCGTCGTCCGTCTTGATGGGCTTCTTCAGCTTGATCGTCGTCGCCCTCGCGGTCCAGCCCGCCTGCGGGGTGACCAGGACACCCACGACCGGGTGATCGGTGGGCAGGAAGACCTGCACCTTGGTGGTGCTGGCGGTGTCCTCCTCGTTGGGGACACGGAAGCTCAGGAGACCGTCCGTGGCTCCCTTGGCATAGCTCTCGGGGTGGACCGTCACATGCGCGAAGGCCAGCGGGGCGGCGGTCAGGAGGCCCGCGGTGGCGAGGGCGGCGACCGTGCCGGTGCGGCGCAGGATGGTGCTCATCGGGGACATCTGGGAACTCCGTACTGATGGGGACGTGGTCAGGGCGTGTACGCGAGCCCTGCCGGCGGTCCCCGACGCGACACGGCGTGACGCAGCAGTGCCTGTCGCAGCGGCGACGGCTCGGCCGCCGTCCCTCCCGAGAGATCCCCGTTCGGCCGTACGGGGGGCGGTCCCGTCCGCGCCCTCCACCACGCGGCGAGCCCCGGCACGAATGCCACGGCCCGGCGCAGCAGGGACCACAGGGCGGACTCTCCGCGCCGCAGCCACCAGGTCGTCAGCAGGGCGGCCGCGACATGCGCGGCCGTGGCATGGGGCGTCAGGGCGTGTGCCTGCGGGGACATCATGGACGCTCCGTGCATGTCCATCGCCATGCGCGGCCGGGCGGCCTCGAAGCCGAGGTGGAGTCCGGCCTGCGCGACCAGCATCGCGCCGCCTATCCCGAGCAGGGACCGTTCGCGGCCGCCCAGCGGACAACCGACGGCGAAGACGGTGAGGAGTCCCGCTCCGTCGGCCCAGCGCGGGGGCGCCTGCCCGGTGGCGAGCACATGCCCCCCGGCGGCCAGCAGCACGCACAGCACGGCGAACACCGCCGCGCGCAGACTCCGTACCGCCAGGGACGCACTCATGAAGCCCAGATACTGCCATGGGGAGCGAGTTGCCGTCGCTGCTCCCCCGGGGAGCCGTCCGTCAGAGGCTGTCCGGCTCCCCCGGTCACCGCTCGGATAGGCTCCGGCTGAGCCTGGGAGGAAACCCGACATGCCACTCCGCTGTGCCGTGCTGGACGACTATCAGAGCGTCGCGACCGAGATCGCCGACTGGTCGCCCGTCGCCGACACCGTGGAAGTCACCGGTTTCGACCGGCACTTCGCCGACGAGGACGCGTTGGCCGCCGCGCTGGCGGAGTTCGACATCGTCGTCACGCTGCGCGAACGCGTGCCCTTTCCGGCGTCCCTGCTGGCCCGGCTGCCCAGACTGAAGCTGCTGATCGCCTCCGGGATGCGCAACACGGTGATCGACTACGCCGCCGCCGAGGCGAACGGGGTGACCGTGTGCGGCACGCCGAGTTCCTCGACACCCCCGGTCGAACTGACCTGGGCGCTCCTGCTCGGCCTCGCGCGGGGAATCGTCACGGAGCACAACGCGCTGCGGGCGGGCGGCCCATGGCAGAGCACCGTCGGCGCCGATCTGCACGGCCGTCGGCTCGGTCTGCTCGGGCTGGGCAAGATCGGCGGCCTGGTGGCCCAGGTGGGCCTCGCCTTCGGCATGCGGGTCAGCGCGTGGAGCCAGAACCTCACCGAAAAGCGGGCCGAGGAGGTCGGGGTGGAGCTCGCCCCTTCCAAGGAAGAGCTGCTGGCGGGCAGCGACTTCGTCTCCGTCCACCTCGCGCTCGGCGACCGCACCCGAGGCCTTGTCGGCGACGCCGAACTGGCCCTCCTCAAGCCGACCGCCTTCCTCGTCAACACCTCGCGCTCGGCGATCGTCGACCAGGACGCCCTGCTGGCCGCGTTGCACGCCGGACGGATCGCCGGAGCGGGCCTCGACGTGTTCGACGTCGAGCCCCTGCCCGCCGCCCATCCGATGCGCTCGGCCCCCCGGCTGCTGACCACCCCGCACCTCGGCTACGTGTCGCGCTCCAACTACGAGACGTACTACGGCGCGGCGGTCGAGAACATCCAGGCGTTCCTGGCGGGCACACCACTGCGCCGCCTCGGCTGACCGGGGCCGCTCGGTCAGCCGCTCGGCCGCTCGCCGCCTGTCGGCCCGCCTGTCCGATGGCCCGACCGCCCGGCGTGCACGGTAAGTCCGTTGAGGGAGCGCGCGGCCCGGTCCGAATGAACAGCAGTTCGTCCGGACCCCGTTCGAAAAGGGATCTCCTGGTGAACGCCCGTGACCAGGTGTGGGTCGACGCGTTGAAGGGGGAGTGCGGTCGCGTCCCTGCCACCGCGCTCATCGAGTCGAAGGAGAACGTGATGTCTCGCATCGCGAAGGCCGCCGCAGTCGTCGTGGGCACGGGTGCCGTGGCGCTCAGCGGGGCCGGTCTGGCCATGGCTGACGCCGGCGCCCAGGGCGGGGCCGTCGGCTCCCCCGGTGTCCTGTCGGGCAACGTCATCCAGGCCCCGATCCACGTGCCGGTCAACGTGTGCGGCAACACGATCAACGTCGTCGGTCTGCTGAACCCGGCCTTCGGCAACACCTGCGTGAACGGCGGTGGTGACCACCACAAGGAGCGCCACGGCGCCCACGCCGGTGGTCACCACAAGGAGCGCCGCGGCGCCCACGGCTACGGCAGCTGAGCCCAGCACGCGAAAGGGCCCCCGGCAGGAAGTCACTGCCGGGGGCCTCGTCGTGCCCGGTGCGCGCACGGGGTGATGCCCGCTCGCCCGACCCTTGGGTGCCCGTCGTCCGTCGACGCCCGTAGCCGTCGACGCCGTATCCGTGGGTGCCCGGCATCCGTAGATCCCCCGCACCGGTGGATGTCTGTCATCCCTGGACGAGCGTCATCCGTACCGGTGGATGCCCGCTACGCGTACCGGTAGATGCCGCTGTGGTCCTCCATCTCGGCCGGCGTCACGCCCCACGGGGGCATCTTCTCGTGGCGGGCGACGACGCGGCGGTACTGGGAGTCACGTGGCCCGGGGGGCCGCTCGGGCAGATAGCGGGCACCTCCGTGCCGCTTCTGCCAGCGGGACCACTGGAGGTCGACGAAGGCGTGGTGGAGCCAGAAGGCGGGGTCGTTGACGGAGGCCCCGCCCAGCATGTGGCCGCCCACCCAGCGGTGGACGCGGTTGTGGTTCGCCCAGGTGGCGTTCCCGGGCCCCTGCCCCCACCCCTCCAGCCGGTTCCGGAAGCCGCGCGTGGAGGTGGAGTTGAAGGGGGCCGTGTCGTAGACGGGGTCCTCCAGGGCGGAGTTCAGCTCGCCTCGGGTGGGCAGTTGGAGCGGATGCCGCGGGCGGCCGAACTCGCGCATGAGGAACTCGCCGTCCGTGACCCCTTCCTTGATCTTCCAGTTGCCCTGCGCGTAGGCGAAGGGCCCGGTCATGACCTGCCGGTCCGAACGCCGCCCGTCGCCGCCGAGCAGATCCCTGGTCCACGGCGCGGTGGACGGCGTGCGGTCGCGGGTCCAGTCCCAGTACGGCACGCTCACCCCGGGGTCCACGCGGCGCAGCGCCCGTTCCAGGTCCAGCAGGAACCGCCGGTGCCAGGGCAGGAACGAGGGCGCCATGTGGGCCGAGCGCAGTCCGCCGTCGCCGTCCGAGACGTAGTACTGGATGTGCGTCCGGACGAAGTCGTCGTACTCCCCGCGGCGTTTGACCTCCAGCATCGCCGTGACGAAGCGGCGCCGCTCCGCGCTCGTGAGGGTGCTGACGTTCTTACGCGTGTACACCATGGTGGTGGCCGCTCCCTTCCGCGCCGCTCTCCCGCCCGCCGGTCCCCCGCACGCCACCCGGGGCCGCGCCGCCGGCCTTGCCGTCCATGGCTCTGAGGTGTTCGGCGGGGCCCAGCTCGTCGACGGCCGCACGCGTCGCCGCCAGCGGTGTCGGATACGACTCGTAGTGGTCCACCATGCTGAGATAGCTGCCGTCCGCGCGGCGCATCAGATGCAGCGGCTGTCCGTCCACCGTGACCTGCCACGCGCCGCCGGTGAGCGCGGCCCGGCCGTCCGAACCCCCCTTCCTGCCGAGGATGTGCCGGTCGCGGTACACCTCGTCGAAGGACAGGTCCTCGGGGCGGAGCCGACGCGGCGGCCACGAGGCCGCGACGACGGGGGCCAGCGCCACGCCGACAGCCGATACGAGCAGACCCCGCATGGCGCCACGCCGGGTCAACGCCATTCCACCCGCGACGCGCTCCGCCCCGCGGCCGCGCCCCCAGCCGACCGGCACCCGGCCCCGTCCGCGCCTCGGCAATCCGCTCGACACCCAGCCGATGAACATGCATCACTCCTCGACGAATTCAGGCTGCTTCGATCCGCTTCATCGAGATCAACGACGGCGGCGCCCGATGGTTCGGTCGGCAGGCCCGGTCCGGACTCCCGGACCCGCCCCCTCCCGGGAACGTCATCAGCTCAAGGCCTCTCCGACGGACTCCGCAGTCGTCCGACAGGGAGAATCAGCGTGTCCAGAAATCCCACCACCGGGTGAGGATCAGCATTCCGATGACGCCGATGTGCAGCACAGGAAGAACCCAGGTGAATTCCGCCAGGAATACCTTCAGCCACTCCGGTGCGGGCAGAAAGTCATTCCGTACATTGAAGGATGTGACGTACCAGAACATGATGATCGTGGCGACCCACGCCAGACAGCACCACAGGCACAGCGAGTTGATCCGGTAGAACGACTGGAACTGGAGCCAGGTACAGAATCCGACGCCGAAGAGCATTCCCGCGTTGAAGGTCAGCCAGTACCAGCGCGGAAATCCCGCACCCGTCAGCAGACTCACGCCTGCACAGATGACCATGCCGTACGCCACCAGGCCCAGCATCGGGTTGGGGAACCCGAAGGCCGAGGCCTGGGCGCTCTTCATGATGTTGCCGCAGGAGACGACCGGGTTCAGGCTGCACCCGGGCACGAAGTTCGGGTTCTCCAGCAGCTTGAACTTGTCGATCGTGATGACCCACGCGGCCAGCAGGCCGGCCGCCCCCGTGATCACGAGCAGCAGGGCGAGGGCACGACCGCTGCCGACGGCGCGCCCGTGCGCACCGCCGGCGTCGTCGCCCGCCCCCCGTCCCGCGGCGGCCGCCATCAGCCGCGCAGGCCGCGCGCGGGCAGCAGCACGTGCGCAGCGCTGAGCAGGGTCTCCTCGTCGCCCGCGAAAGCCGTCAGGTTCTCGGGCGCGACGGGCTCGCCGGGCACGGCCACGGGCCAGGCGCGGGTGGCGAACAGGAAGTAGGCGTAGCCGCGTTCCCCCACCGCGGCGAGCCACTCCGGCGGAGCCATGCACTGGGCATTGAGGTGCGGCATGCTGACGACGGCCTGGCCGGCCTCCACGAGCAGGGTGAGAGGCAGGCTCGGGTGCCGTGAACCGTCGATGAGCGTGTCGCCCACGGGCAGCCCGTTGTCGATCAGCAGCTGCCGGACGGCGGCCGCGGATCCCTCCGGGCCGCCCTCGCCGTCGCCCAGCGAATAGGCGAGGAGATAGGGCATGTCTCCGTCGGGGGCGTCACCGCTGAAGGCCATGACGGCGAGCGTGCCGAGATCGGCAACCCGAAGGGGCCGCATTTCGCTTGAGGTTGAAGTCACCGCGGAACCTTATCGATGCGCCCGTTCGGGTACTGACCCGAAATCACCCGACCGGGCGATGACCGAGAGCGTGACCACACGAACGAGGGACTTGGTTCGAACAGCACGAGGGGCCGATTCCCACGCCCGCGGAACCGGCCATTTTCACCGCATCGGATGCAAGACGTCAGTCGTTGACGCAGGCGTTGCCGAAAGCCGGGTTCAACAGGCCGACCACATCGACCGTGTTGCCGCAGACATTGACTGGAACGTGCACGGGAACCTGCACGACGTTGCCCGACAGGACGCCCGGGGAATTGACCGCGGCACCTTCGGCACCGGAGTCCGCGGCAGCACCCCCCGCGGCGGCACCCGCGGCCATTCCGGCGGTGGCGAAAATCAGCGCGGCCTTCTTGGCAGGGTTCATTGCCGGTCCTTTCCTCGGAGGCTTTCTCGGAGGTTTTCTCCAGAGCCTAGAGAAATGCCGACGGGCATTGCGGAAGGACACGCACGCAAAGAATACGACTAACCCTGAAGCGGAAGCCCGCCGAGAAGCCGCTGGTGGCCGCCGACCGTGTTGAGCTTCTTCGTCGCGCCGTTCACGCCGTTGAGCAGCGAGCTCTTGTTCTCGGTGTCGAGCGCGTTCGACTGGTGCTGCAGAGGCAGGACGTCCTGCGCGCTGAGCGAACGCTGACTGGTGACGGTCTCCAGGGCGCCGTTGAGACTGGAGGGCGTGAGGTCGGCGGCTCCGGCGGCGAACGCGGGCGCGGCGGCACCGGCGACGACCAGGGATCCGGCGACTACAGCGGCGGCCTTGAGGGACTTCATCGTGTTCCTTTCTTCGGCGGCTCATGCCACCGGAGGGAATTCCTCTTTGCGCTGCCTAACGAGCACCGGACGCGACGGAAACTCCGTGCGCGGAATATTCCCGCATCCCACCGAACGAACGGGGCGGCCCATCCTCGTCCAGGCCCCCTCCCCGTTCAGGACCCCTCCTTGTTCACCGTGCGGGAGAACGCGGACCGGCCGCCCTCCCTCCCGGGAGGACGGCCGGCCGGAAGGGTCCGGCTGACGTCAGTCGTTGACGCAGGTGTTGCCGAACGCGGGGTTCAGCAGACCGATCACGTTGATGGTGTTGCCGCAGACGTTGACCGGAACGTGAACGGGAACCTGCAGGACATTGCCCGACAGGACGCCCGGGGAGTGGGCGGCCGCGCCGTGCGCGCCGCTGTCGGCGGCGGCGATGCCGGCGGTGCCGGCCACAGCGGCAGCGGCAACGGAGGTCAGGGCCAGGCCCTTCGCGATACGCGACATGGAGAAGTGCTCCTTGGAAATCGACACAACATCCGGGCGGGATGCCCGGCTCTGGATTCAACGCGCGGCGCTCACGCGGGTTGTGCCTCCAAAGGGGTGATCTCGCAAGCGGTCGAAGTTCACGATTCAGACACACATGCCTACTTTCCCTGATAAATGCGGACACAAGCTAGAGTCGGGCTCCTCCAAGGGCGTCTGGAAGCAGGCGCCGTCGGGCGTCGGGAGCGGACGGGGAGCCGGCGCGCACCCATCTGATCCTCAGGTTTCCGTCCTTCCGCTGGTCCAGAACCTTTTCCCCGAAAGGGCACCGCCGGTCATGCGTACTTCCCCGGGCCTGCTGCCGCGCCGTGCGACCGTGGGCTGCTCCGTCCCCGCCACCCGCAACTCCAGTCGCGCGAAGGTCCGTCTGCCGAAGGTCGCGCAGGTCACGTACGCGCGGCTGCGCCGGGGCGGGAACCTCCGTGTCGGCGAGCAGAAGCCGCCGAAGGACAACGGGCTGGTGCCGGTCGCCGAGCCCCGCGGCGCGTACAAGGATCGAGAAGTGGGAGCCGCTCAGACGTCTGGCGGCGCGGGACGGCTTCGGGGCCGCGGGGCGCCGACGGCACTGGGCGACTCCGCCAACCCGCGTGACGACGTGCTGAATTCGGCCATCGGCGAGCCCGGACCCGGTGCGATCGAGCGGGTGCCCGCGTACGCGAACACGTTCGGTTACGACTCGGACGTCCTCGAACTCGGCAAGGGGATCCATGGCGGGGGTGACCAGTCGGCCTTCCGGATCGTTTCGCAGCGGGACACGGCCTGGGTCGGAGCACGGTTCGCCGCCGTCGACGCGAAGCAGTGACGCGCGCCCCGGTGCGCCGCCCGTGAGCAAGGAACCGCGCATGCATCTGCCAACAGACCCTCCGACGCGGGTCCTTCATGTCACGCAGCCGATCGACGGCGGCGTCGCCCGGGTGGTCACCGACCTCGTCAGGGCACAACTCGCCGCCGGAACGCGGGTGGCTCTCGCCTGCCCGGACGGCAACGGCTTCGCCCGGGAGGCAAGGGCACTCGGCGCGGACGTACGGCCCTGGCACGCGACGCGTGCGCCGGGGCCGCAGCTGGCTCAGGAGGTGCGGCGGCTCGGCCGTGTCCTGGCGCGGGTGCGGCCCGATGTGGTGCACGCGCACAGCGCCAAGGCGGGGCTCGCGGCCCGGCTCGCGCTGCGGGGACGGGTGCCGACGGTGTTCCAGCCGCACGCCTGGTCGTTCGAGGCCGTCGACGGCGCCGCCGCGGCGCTCGCGCTGCGGTGGGAGCGGTGGGGGGCGCGTTGGGCGTCCCGGGTGGTGTGCGTGAGCGAGGCGGAGCGCGCTACCGGCGTACGCGCGGGAGTGCGCGCCTCTTGGCGGGTGATCCCCAACGGCGTCGACCCGGAGCGTTTCCACCCCGCGTCCGTCGACACCGTACGAGCCGGCATTCCGCTGCTGGCGGGGATCGGCCCGGCGGCACCGCTGGTGGTGTGCGTGGGACGGCTGTGCCGGCAGAAGGGGCAGGACATCCTGCTGGAAGCGTGGCCCGCGGTGCTGCGGCGCGTGCCCACGGCCCGGCTCGTACTCGTCGGGGACGGTCCGGACGCCGTACGGCTGCGCGCCGGGGCACCTCGTGACGTGCTGTTCGCCGGCGCCGCCGTCGACGCGGTGCCCTGGTACCAGGCCGCCGACCTGGTGGTGCTGCCGTCCCGTTGGGAGGGCATGGCGCTGGCTCCGCTGGAGGCCATGGCCTGCGGGCGTCCGGTCGTCATGACGGACGTGGACGGCGCCCGCGAGAGCCTGCCGCCGGGACATGACGCCCGCTGTCTGGTTCCCGCGCCGGAACCCGGTCCGCTGGCGGAGGCGGTCGGCGCGCTGCTGTCCGATCCGCTGCTGCGCGAATCGCTCGGCCACCAGGGGCGCCGCCACGTACTGACCACGCACGACGTGCGCCTCACGGCCGACGCGGTCGCGGGGGTGTACCGCGAACTGCTGGCCGGCCGACAGCCGCAGCACGCCGGGAGCGTCATGTGCGCGGACCACACCGAGTGCAGGGAGTCCATCCACTCGTGACTGCGGAAAGCACCGTTCCCTCCCCCGGCGGACAGCCCCGGGAGTACGGATTCTCACCCGTCTCGGTCATGCCCTCGCGCGAGACCGACGGCGGCTTCAGGTTCCCTGCCGGACCGCGGACCGCACCCCGGCGCGCCTCCTGGCTGCCACTGGCCGCCATGGACGCCGTCGCGGCGCTGGCGGCCGGGCAGACGCTCACGGAGATCCAGCGGCACCCGCTGTTCGTCGTCGCGCTGCTGCTCGGCGTGGTCGCGCTGAACGCGCGGGCGGCACTGTACCGACCGGCGCCGCTGCCCGCCCTGCTCGACGAACTGCCCGCCGTCTGCGCGCGGATCGCGGTCACCTGGTGCACGCTGGCCGCCCTGCTCGCCGCGTTCGCCCCGGACCGCGCGCTCTCGGCCCAGACACTGGCCCTGGGGTGCGCCGCCCAGTCGGCGATCAGCTGCGCGGGCCGCGGCACGGTGCACTGGCGGCGGCGCCGGGCCCTCGTGCAGCGCCCCGGCGCCGCCCTGGTGATCGGTCCCGCGGGCACGGCGCAGCGGGTGGCCGCGGCCTTCCTGCGTCATCCGAACTGCGGGGTGCGGCCGGTCGGTGTCGTCTCCGACCAACCGGCCGGCTTCGACGGGCTGCCGGTCCTGACCACCGGTGAGGAAGTACAGCGGGCGCTCATCCAGAACAATGTGCGGGCCGTGCTCGTGGTGGAACCATCGAGCGAACGCGGGCCGATGCTGCGGGCGTTGGCCGTCGCGGGCTGCGAGCTGTGGGAGGTCGACCCGGACTCCCCGTCGTACGACCGGGAGGGCCGGCACACGCTGGCCGGGTTCGCCTGCCGCCGTCTGTCGATCGGCCGCAGGCGCACCGGCTTCGGCAAGCGGCTCCTCGACGTCGCCGTCTCCGGGACGCTGTTGCTGCTGGTCAGTCCACTGCTGCTGATGTGCGCGACCGTTCTGCGGCTGACCGACGGGCCCGGTGTGGTGTTCCGGCAGGAACGCATCGGCAAGGACGGACAGCCGTTCACGCTGCTGAAGTTCCGCACTCACCGGCCGGTCGACGCGCACGAGGCCGCGACCCGCTGGAGTGTGGCGGGCGAACAGGAGATGAGCCGCTTCTGCCACTTCCTCAGACGTACCTCGCTCGATGAACTGCTCCAGCTCCTGAACGTCCTCTGGGGCGACATGAGCATGGTCGGACCCCGCCCCGAACGGCCCTACTTCGTGGCCAAGTTCAGTCAGACCTACCCCGGCTACGCGGCTCGCCACCGGATGCAGACCGGAATCACCGGGCTCGCCCAGGTGCACGGGCTGCGCGGCGACACCTCGATCGAGGACCGTTGCCGGTTCGACAACGCGTACATCGACAACTGGTCGCTGTGGCAGGACATCTGCATCCTGCTGCGCACGGCCGTCGCTCTCGTGCGCCCGACGGGGAGCTGAGCCGATGAGCCACGCCCTGCCCGTCACTCCTCTGGACACCCTGACCGCCGCCCTCCGACGCGTGCTGCCGGTGCTGCCGGTCGTCGCCGTGATCGCGCTGCTCGGGCTGCCGCCCTCGCCGAGCGACGAGGGCGGCGCGAACATCGCGGACGCCGTGTCCGGTCTCTTGGTGGTCTGCTGCGCGATCCATCTCGTACGGGCCCGGCGGCGCCCCCTGTCCGTGACCGCCGCGCTGGTCCTCGGGCTCCCGGTGGTCGGCATCGCGGTCTCGGCGGCCGGGGCGGCGGACCCGGGGGCCGGGATCACCGGCCTCACCCGCTATCTGCAGATCTTCGTACTGGTACCGGCCGCGGTTCTGCTGCTCGTGCGCGACCGACGCGACTTCCGGCTGCTGGCCTGGTCGTTCGTCGCTCTGGCGCTGTGGCAGGGGGCGATCGGGGTGCGGCAGTACGTCACCGGGACCGGCGCCTCGTACCAGGGCGCGGACGTCCGGGCGGTCGGTACCTTCGGGCCGACCGACGTGATGGGCATGGCGACGGTGGTCGCGTTCGGGCTGGTGTGCGCGGTGGCGCTGGCGCTGGGGACGGGGGAGGCGCGGCAGCGCTCGGTCGCCGTGCTGTGCGCGCTGGCCCTGCTGCCGCCGCTCGCCCTGTCGTTCAGCCGGGGCGCGTGGATCGCCACGGCCGTGGCCTGCGGCGCGCAACTGGTACTGGCTGGGCTGCGGCGCGCGGTGAAGGTGGCCGCCGCGCTGGCCGCCACCGGAGTGATCCTCGTGGGCGGGCCGGGTGTCGGCACCGCGATGCTCCAGGAGCGCATCACCAGCATCACGCAGGTCACCGACGCACCGGACCAGTCGGTGACCGACCGGTACACGATGTGGGCGGCGGCCACCGACATGTGGCGCGAACACCCGCTGACGGGTGTCGGCTTGAAGGGCTTCCCGGACAACCGGGACGGTCATGCCTCGCTCGCCCTCTCCTCGGGCAGTGACATCTCGGGCGCGGGCGCCGCCTTCCACAAGCAGCCGCTGCTCTCGCCGCACAACATGTATCTCCTCGTCCTCAGCGAACAGGGCCTGATCGGACTGCTCGCCCTCGCGGGCAGCTGGCTCGCGCTCCTGGTGTGCGCGCTGCGCGGCCTCGTCCGCGTCCGCCGCACGCCGGCGGACGCCGCGGGGCCCGGCCTCGCCCCTGGCCGGACCCCGCAGGGCACGGACTGCGCACTCGTCGCGTGCGGGCTGATCGTGTGGCAGCTCGTCGACTTCGTGTACGCGGACATCGGCGGCCCCTCCACGGTCCTGACGGCCGTCGTCTTCGGCGTCATCGGCTGGTGGGCGCTGATGGACCCGTCGGCCCCGGCCGGCACCGTCGCGTCGGCTCCGGCCGCCTCCGTACGGGAAGAGGCCGCGGCGCGATGACGATGACGCCGCCCAGGGCGGGGGAAGACGCGGACACGGACGCGGACGCGGACTTCGGGTCGGACTCGGAAACGGACGCCAGGACGGGCACAGGCGCACAGGCGGACGCGGGGACAAGGGCGAGCACGGGCGTGGGGACGGGGACAGGGGGCGCGGGCATGAGTGCCGGGACATGGGCGGACACGGGGGCAGGGGCCGGCGCGGGGACAACGGCCGGAACAGGGGCAACGGCCGGAACAGGGACGGCCACTGGCATCGGCGCGGGTACGGGGGCCGGTGCCGAGATCGCCCTCCCCCTGCCCCCTGCCCGGACCTCCGGTTCACCCACCGGCTCTCCCACCGATTCACCCACCGGACCGCCGCCCGGCTCTCCCACCGGGACTCCCGGTGGGACCCTCGATGGGGCTCCCCCGGGCCCAGCGACCCCCGACGCCGCACGGCCCGCCGGCCTCCGGGAGCGTCAGGGCCGGGCCGGGCCGGCCTCCAGCCGGTTCCTGGCAAAGGCCGCCCTCGTCACCATCGCCCTCTCGATCGCCGGAGCCGTGCTGGGTCTCGGCCGGGATCAGGCGCTGGCACACCTGTTCGGGGCCGGGTCGGACACGGACGCGTTCCTCGTCGCGTGGACGCTGCCGGAGTTCGCCGCGACGCTGCTGATCGAGGACGGGCTGGCCTTCGTGCTGATCCCGGCGTTCAGCGTGGCCGTGACGCGGCGAGCGCAGGGGGCGGGCGGTGATCCCGTACGCGCCCTGGTCGCCGCCACCCTGCCCCGGCTGGCGCTCGCCTTCGCGGCCGTCGGGGCGCTGTTGATCGCGGGGGCACCGTACCTGGTCGAGGCGCTCGCGCCCGGTCTGCCCGATCCCCGGCTCGCGGTGGACTGCACCCGGCTGACCGCGACCTGTGTGTTCTCCTTCGGGCTCGCCGGGTACTGCAGCGCGGCCCTGCGGGCGCACCGCCGCTTCGTGGCGCCGGCGGCGATCTACGTGGCGTACAACGCCGGGATCATCGCGGCGATGTTCGTCCTCAGCGCCCGCTGGGGCGTGCGGTCGGCGGCTCTCGGTGTCGCGGTCGGCGGGGCACTGATGGTGGTGGCGCAGGGACCCTCGTTGTGGGGGCAACTGCGGCGCGGGGAGACGGCGGGCGAGGCACCTGGCGGTGAGCCGGCCCGTCCGATGGATCTGACCCTCGTCGGCACGGTCCTGCTCTTCGCGCTGTGCCGGCAGTCCCAGGTCCTCGTCGAACGCTTCCTGGCCTCGTCGCTGCCCGCCGGGGCCATCTCGCATCTGAACTACGCCCAGAAGGTGGCGCAGATGCCGATGGTGCTGTCGCTGATGCTGTGCACGGTCACCTTCCCGGTGGTCGCGCAGGCCATCGCCGAGGGCGACACCGAGCGGGCCCGCGACCGGGTGGAGCGCGATCTGACGCTCGTCTCCTGCACGGTGCTCCTCGGCGCGGCGGCGGTCATCGCGTGCGCCCCGCAGATCATCCAACTGCTTTTCCAGCGAGGCGCGTTCACCGCCCAGGACACGGCGGCGACGGCGGCGGTCATGCGTGTGTACGCCCTCGGGCTGCTGGGCCACACCCTGGTCGGCGCGCTGGTGCGCTCGTACTTCTCCTCGGGGCGGCCCACCTGGTACCCGCTGTTCGCGATGACCGCCGGGATCGTCGCGACCTGCTGGATCGGCGTGCTGGCCGTCGGTCCCTGGGGGGTGTGCGGGATCGCCGCCGCCAACGCGACCGGCATCACCCTCAGCGCCCTGCTCCTGCTGTACGGCATGGGACCGCGCAGTGTGCCGATCCGCACCTTCAAGGTGGTGACCGAGATCGGCAAACCGCTGCGGGCCGCGCTGGTCGCCGCGGCGGCCGGTGGCCTGTGCGCGAGCCGCGTGGACTCCCCGCTGCTCGGACTCGTCGTCGGCGGCACGGTTGTGACCGTCGTCTTCGCCCTGCTGGCCTGGGCCTTCCGGGTCGAGGGATTCGCATCCGCACTCCGTTCCGTCAAACGAAGGGTTCCGTATGCCCGTTTCCGCTGACAGCAGCAGACGTACCGGCACGAGCTCCCTCGACGCACCGCCCTGGGTGGCGATGTACCACTCGGTCGGAGACTGTTCCGACGACCCGTACCGCATCACGGTCTCCCCGGACCGACTCGACCAGCAGTTGGGCTGGCTGCGTCGGCATGGTCTGCGCGGGGTGCGCATGACGGACCTGCTCGCGGCCCGCGCCCGCGGCCAGGGGCACGATCTGGTGGGCCTCACCTTCGACGACGGGTACGCCGACTTCGTCGTGACCGCCCTCCCTCTGCTGCGGCGCCACGGCTTCGGCGCCACCCTCTTCGTGCTGCCCGGCCGGCTCGGCGGCGACAACGCCTGGGATTCGCCGGGTCCCCGCAAACCGCTGCTGAGCAAGCAGGGCATCCGGCTCGCCGCCGCCTCCGAGGGCATGGAGGTCGGCTCACACGGACTCACCCATGTCGATCTGACGAAGGCCGACGACGCCGTACTGCACGCCGAGGTCACGGAAAGCAGAGCGGTGCTCTCGGAGTTGATCGGTGCTCCCGTCGGCGGCTTCTGCTACCCGTACGGGACCATCGACCGCCGGGTCGTCGACGCCGTCCGCGAGGCCGGGTACAGCTACGGCTGCGCCATCGACCCCGGCCCGCTGACCGGCCCGTACGCCCTCCCCCGCGTGCACATCGGCGAGAACGACACCCCCGTACGCCTGTTCCTGAAGCACAAGCTGCACCGCCTGCGCCGCCGCCCGGTCGAGGTGGGCCGATGAGGGCCCTGCACATCATCACCGGTCTCGGCGTCGGCGGCGCCGAGCAGCAACTGCGGCTGCTGCTACGGCATCTGCCCGTCGAATGCGACGTCGTCACGCTCACCGACCCGGGCGCGGTCGCCGACGGGCTCGCCGACGACGGTGTGCGCGTCATCCATCTCGGTATGACCGGCAACCGCGACCTCGGTGCGCTCCCCCGTCTGGTGAAGCTGATCCGCGCGGGCCGCTACGACCTCGTGCACACCCACCTCTACCGGGCCTGCGTGTACGGAAGGCTCGCCGCCCGGCTGGCCGGGGTGAGGGCCGTCGTGGCCACCGAGCACTCGCTCGGCGACTCGCAGATGGAGGGCCGCCGGCTCAGTCCGGGCGTACGCGCCCTGTATCTGGCCAGTGAGCGGCTCGGCCGCGCCACCGTCGCCGTCTCGCCCACGGTCGCCGAACGACTGCGTCGCTGGGGCGTGCCCGGGCCCCGCATCGAGATCGTGCCGAACGGCGTCGACCTCGCCCGCTTCCGCTTCGACCCGGTGCAGCGCGAGCACACCCGCCGCCGGCTCGGGCTGCCGGAGGGCGCGTACGTCGTCGGCGGCGTCGGCCGACTCGCGGCGGGCAAACGGTTCGACGTCCTGATCCGCGC
The DNA here is from genome assembly GCF_042888885.1 of Streptomyces sp. NPDC002742. Taxonomy (NCBI): domain Bacteria; kingdom Bacillati; phylum Actinomycetota; class Actinomycetes; order Kitasatosporales; family Streptomycetaceae; genus Streptomyces; species Streptomyces sp. NPDC002742. The sequence goes on along the minus strand of NZ_JBIAQF010000003.1, from coordinate 366,582 downwards.
CCTGGCCGAACTGCCCGGCGACTGCTGGCTGTTGCTGGTCGGCGGCGGCACGGAGGAGAGCGTGCTGCGGCGGGCCGCGCACGACGCCGGGGTCGCGGACCGGGTCCTGTTCACCGGCGCGCGGCCCACCGGCGGCCTTCCCGGCGCCGATCTGCCGTCGCTGATAGGCGCCATGGACGTCCTCGCCTCACCCAGCCCCGAGGAGACGTTCGGGCTGGCCGTCGTGGAGGCGCTCGCGGCCGGACTGCCGACGCTCTATGTCTCCTGCCCGGCCGTCGAGGACCTGCCGCCCGAGGCGGCCCGCGGTGCCACCCGGGTCCGGGGCGGCGCGGACTCCTTCGCCCGTGCCCTGACCGGCGTCCGCGCCGAGGGTCCCGCCCCCCGCTCGGCCGCGGAGGCGGCCCATCACTACTGCATCACCCGCAGCGCCGCACAGCTCATGGACGTGTACGCGGCCGCTGTCTCGCGCACCTGACTGGAGAGAGTTCCACATGTCCGAAAACCTCACCAGGGGCCACCGCCCCTCGGGTTCGGCCCTTTCCCGGGCGAGGACCATGCCGCCGTGGTCGCTGCTCGCGGCCGGCGCCGTGCTCGGCGGCGTGCTCGGCGGCGCGTACGGCATGGTGAAGACCCCGACCTACACGGCCACGAGTTACGTCATCGCCGCACCGACGGACAAGGGTGATCCGTCGGCCGCGCTCGGCTTCGCCCAGGCGTACGGCCGGGTCGCCACGCAGCTCGCGGTGCTCGGGGACGCGCAGGTGTGGGCCGGTGTGCCGGTGAAGACCCTGGAGGCGAGCGTGCGGACGGCGACCTCCCCGGACGCGCCGATGGTCGCCGTCTCGGCCACCTCCTCGCGACCGGACCGGGCCGCCGACATGGCCAACGCCGTCACCCGCTCGCTGACGCAGCACGCCAACGCGAGCCAGAAGAGCACCCACGTCGAACTCCTGTCGTTCTCCCGCGCGATGAAGCCGACCTCGGCGTCCTCGGCGTCCCCGACAGTGACAGGTCTGGTCGGCGCGAGCGCGGGCGGACTCATCGGCGGCCTCGTGCTGCTGGTCCGTCCCCGGCGGTCCGGCGACACCGCCCGGCCGGCCTCGGTGCCGAGCCCGGCCACCGCCGCCGACGTACACGGCCAGCTGTGAGCGGGGCGCTCCACACCGGTGTACGGAGCACCGCACGCGCCGAACTCGTCACCGACGAGCTGGAGTTCGGCCGACTGGAGGCGGCCTGGGGGCGCCTGTACCGCCGGTGCGGCGCCGCCACCGCGTTCCAGAGTCACGCCTGGCTGCACTCCTGGTGGCTGTCGTACGGGACGCCGGGCCGACTGCGTCTGGTGGTCGTGCGCGAGGGCGACGAACTGCTCGCGGCCGCGCCCCTGATGCGGGCCCGCCGTCCACTGCCGATGCTCGTGCCGCTCGGCGGGGCGATCTCGGACTACGCGGACGTGCTGCTCGACGACGAGCACGCCGACCGGACGGTGGCGACACTCACCGAGGGCCTGTCGGCCGCGGCCCGCACCGCGCTGATCGACTTCCGCGAGGTCCGCCCCGGCGGCGCGGTGGAGCGGATCTACGAGCACTGGCACGGGCCGCGCCGCCGGCTCCAGGACTCCCTGTGTCTGGAACTGCCCGCCACCTCGATGGACGAGCTGGTGGAACGCCTCCCCTCGGCCAAGGCCCAGCGGGTCCGGGCCAAGCTGCGCAAACTCACCGCGCTCGGGGTCGAACAGCGGGTGGTGGCCCACCACGAGGTGGACGCGGCCCTCGGCAGGCTGCTCGAACTGCACCGGTTGCAGTGGGTGGGCCGGAAGGTGACGTCCGAGCACCTCCTTGAGCGGTTCTCGGAGCATCTGGTCCGCTCGGTGGGCCCGATGGTCCGGTCCGGGGACGCGGTGGTCACCGAGTTCCGGCTCGACGGCACCGTGATGGCCGTGGACCTCACCCTGCTGTCGCGGCGCCTGGCGGGCGGCTATCTGTACGGCGCCCATCCTCAGCTGCGTGAACGCAAGGCGGACGTGGCGGTGATACTGCTCGACGCCTGCTCCCGGCACACCGAGGCGGGCGGCCGCGGGACGCTGAGCCTGCTGCGCGGCGACGAGCCCTACAAGCACCACTGGCGCCCGGATACCGTCGTCAACCAGCGGCTCCTCCTCGCCCGCCGGACTACGGCGCCGCTGATGTCGGCGGTCGTCTGCGACGTCGCCGCGCGCCGACGGGGCAAGGAGTTGTTGCGGAGGTGGAAGGAGCGCGGTGAGCGCGGTGGCGGCAGGCCATGAACGACCCGCCGCCACCGGGGTGTCACCAGTCGAGCGACCACCAGTCGCTCGACAGGTCGACGGGCATGCACACCTTCCCGCCGATCCAGTACTCCACCCAGTCACCGAGCTCCAGCGACGAACAGGTGGCCGGGGCCATGGATGTGTCCGGCTCCTGATCAGGCGTCGCATTCGAGGCCGGCTCATGCGCCGGGGCCGGCTCGGCAGTCGGGACCGGCTCACGTGCCGGGGCCGGCTTGGGCGTCGGAGTCGGAGTCGGAGTCGTCGGAGTCGGAGTCGAAGCTGAAGCCGACTCCGACGTCGGGGTTTTGGCCGGGGCCGGCTCGGACGTCGGGGTCGGAGAGGGCTTGGGCGTAGAGGTAGGCGTCGAAGCGGGCTCGGGCGTCGGCGTAGAGGCCGGCTTGGGCGCTGAGGTCTGGGTCGGGGTCGGGGTCGGCATGGGCGTCGAAGCCGGTTCGGGTGTCGGGGTCGACGCTGGTTCGGGTGTCGGGGTCGAAACCGGCTCAGGAGTCGGCGTCGAAACCGGCTCAGGAGTGGAAGTTGGCTCGGGCGTCGGGGTCGGCGTCGAAACCGGGTCGGACGTCGGCGTCGCATCCGGGTCGGACGTCGTCGTCAGGTCCGGCTCCGGGACGGTCGTCGTCAGGTCCGGCTCCGGGACGGTCGTCGTCGCGTCCGGCTCCGGGACGGTCGTCGTCGCGTCCGGCTCCGGGACGGTCGTCGTCAGGTCCGGCTCCGGGACGGTCGTCGTCAGGTCCGTGAAGTGTGACAGCGCGGCACGGTAGGCCTGGGACGCCAGTGGATTGTCCTCGCACTGCCACACGCCGTGCGGGCAGTAGTCGGTGAGCGTGTTGTACAGCGGCTTGTGCTCGTCGATCCACGCGAGCATGTCCTTCATGTACGCCGCGTTGTCGCCGTTGCGGTAAAGACCCCACTCGGGATAGGAGATGGACTTGCCGTGGGCCTTCGCGAAATCCACCTGCTCCTGAAGCCCGTACGGCTCCTTCACCTGCTCGTCGAACGAGAGCCCCGACGGCTGGTCGTACGCATCCATGCCGATGATGTCGACCGTGTCGTCCCCCGGATAGCACTGGGTCCAGGGAATTTCGTCCCGGCCGCGGCTCGGGGCGAAGTCGAACCGGAACTTCTGTCCCGGCACCGCCCGCATGGCGGTGACGATTCTGTTCCAGTACCTCTTCCAGGCTTCCGGGTCGGGGCCACAGCGATGGGTGTACGTCATGCCGTTCATTTCCCAGCCGAGCACGATGACGGTGTCGGGCACCTTCAGCTCGACGAGCCGCTCGGCGAGCGCGCGGAAATGGTGGTCAAAGGCTCCGGCCTCGGCATCACGCAGCAACAGGCGGACCTGACCGTCGGAAAGCCCCTCCTCGTTCTGCTCCATCATCGGGACGTTGAGGACGAGCATCCGGTCGTCCCGTCGGAGGCGCCAGTCCGCCCAGGCGTCCAGGAATCCGGGCGCACCCTCGATGTTGCTCCAGCGGTCGCCGGGCAGATACGTGTGCCCGACCCGCAGTTCGGTACCGCCCAGCCACCGGCTGAGCTGCTCGATGCGGGCGATACCCCCGGTGCCGTAGTCGAGGTAGGCGCCGAAGGCGGGCGGCTCGCCGGGAGCCTGCTTGACGGACGGCACGGGCTTCGCCCCGGTCACGACGGACCGTGCGGGTGCGGCGACGGCCGTGGTCGGTCCTGTGGGCACCGACCCCGACGGCCGGATAGCGCTCGGGGTCGGAGTCGGAGTCCGAGTCGGAGTCGGAGTCGGAGTCGGAGTCGGAGTCGGAGTCGGAGTCGGAGTCGGAGTCGGAACGCCGCCGGTGGCAGAGGAGTTCGCGGGCGGTGTCGCAGCCGTGGGTGTGGGTGACGGAGCCGGCGGGTCACCGACCCGCACCGCCCCGGCGCCCACGGCGTATGCCGGTCCGGACGCAAGGGCCACCGACGTGACGATGCCGGCCGCGATGAACGCCAGTCTTCCGCTCCGGGGCCGCTGCTGCTGTGGGGCCATGCCTGCTCCTCTCTCCCTCTTGATCCTCGGATTTCCCTTTCCGATTACTGACACTCAGTCATATGAATGTCTATTCAGCCAACCGGGGTTCCGGCCTCCAATCCTGATGATCACTCGCAAGGGTGATCCGGCGGTCGCCGTGCCCGCCCCGCCCGATTTCCGGCCGACCGTGTTCCCGATCCGAAGGACAGTCCGTTCCGAACCTCGACAACAGGGTTCCCGCCGTCCTGCCGCGCATCGACCGGAATCCCTTTCACCACGGAACACTGGCAGTCGTACGCTCATCCGGCAGAGCCGGTGCGGAACTGCATCTCGTCGCCGGCCCCGCGGGAAGTCCCGTACGCAGATCGCGCTTTGTGAGCGAGACGCACACTCCGTCCCCGCCCGGTTCGTCCGTCGCGGACTTCGCCGCGGTATTGCGCCGAGTGGCCGCCCGGGTTTCCCGGCCTGCCCTACTGGTCCCGATGGATGACGCGAACGCCCTGTCGGTGAGCCGTCCGGGTGAGGAACTCGCCGCCGGGTACCCGCTGTCGCGGCAGTCCGGCGCCCTCGCCGAACGCGTCGTAGACAAGGCCGGACCGGCCACCCTCCGCGAGAGCGTGGGCGCGTTCCGCACCCGGTGACGCTGATTCCGCAGAGCCGGCGCAGGCGGCCGCGGCGGCCTGGCAACTCGGGCTGTCGCTCATGGCCAAGCGGAGCCGCCCCTGCCTGATCCCGGGGGGAGGGTTCTGCGCAGCTGAGTTCCGGCTCTCCGAGAACGGGGCGGGCCCGGGCGAGCTGCGCGCCCGTGTCGCGGCGGTGCCCGACGGTTCCCCGGAGACCGGCCGGGTCTTCGAGTCGTCGGTGCCGGGGCTCTTCATGGCGGGCCTGATCACCGCCTCCGGATTCGGTCCGGCATGCGTTTCGTGCAGGGCGTCGGCTTCATCGCAGACACGCTGGTGCACGGTGTACGACGGCGGCTGCGCACGGGGCCGGGCGCCGGACGGATTCCGGCGCCCGGGGAACGCCGTCGGCAGGCGCCGGGCGCCGACTCCGGCGGCGCACAGGACGGGCGCGCGGAGAGCTCCGGGCGCCGGCGCGGGGACGCGTCCGGCACCCGGAGCGGAGCGTCACGGACGGGACATGGCCCGGCTCCGCCGGTACAGCAGGGCGCCGCCGACCAGCAGGGCGGCACTGGCCGCCGTGTTGGCGAGCAGTCCCTCACTGCCGGTCTCCGCCATCGTCGCGGGCGGGGTGTGCCGCTGGTGCACCGTCCTGGGCGGGGTGTGCACGAGAGGCGTGTGCGGAGTCCGGGTCGGCGGGTGCTCGTGGACCGTCCGCGGGGGCGTGTGCGGAGGGGTCGACGGCGGAGTGCAGTGGTGCGGGGTCGTCGCGTGGCCCTCCGGCGCGTGGTGATGGCCGCATTCGTTGCCGAACACGGGGTTCAGCAGACCGATCACGTCCGCGCTGTTGCCGCAGAGCTCGACCGGGACGTCCACCGGAGCCGCGGTCTGGTCACCCGACAGGACACCGGGCGAACCGTGCGTGGCGCCGTACGACGAGGAGCCGCTCCAACCGCTGTGGTGCGCGCTCGAGTCGCCGTACCCCGAGTCCCCGTATCCGGAGTGGCCGTATCCCGAGTCGCCGTAGCCGGCGGCGTGTTCACCGCCGTGACCGCCGTAGCCACCGTGTTCACCGTCGTAGCCACGGTAGCCGCCGCCCGAGTGGTCGGCGCCGCTGTAGGCGCCGGCCGGGCCCGAGCCGTGTACGGAACTGGCCTCGTGCTGGGCGGCGCGCTGCGGCGCGATGTGCCGGCCGTGCGAACTCGACCCGTTGGCACAGGAGTTGTCGAACGCCGGATTGAGGGCGGCGACCACGTCGACCGTGTTGCCGCAGACGTTCAGCGGCACGTTCACCGGAACCTGGACGTTGTTTCCCGACAACACGCCGGGTGAGTCCGAAACGGTCGCGGTCGCGGTCGAGTCCGCGAAGGCCGGACTGGCGTACAGGGACATGATGCCCGTCGCAGCCGCGGCCAGGACCACTCCCCTACTCAGGTTCTGTCGCACTCTTGTTGTCTTCCTGCTGGTAGAAGTGAGGAAGCCGGCCTTGAGAGCCGAGAGGCGGTCCGAGGCCGGCCGTTGCACAGCCGGAGGCGGCTGAAGTGCCGAAACGTCAGTGGTTGGCGCAGTGGTTGCCGATCGCCGGGTTCAACAGGGCGATCACGTCGATCGAGTTGCCGCACACGTTGACGGGGATGTGGACGGGGATCTGGATCACGTTGCCGGAGAGGACACCGGGAGAGTGGACGGCGGCGGCCTCCGCACCCGAATCCGCGAAGGCCGGGGCACCCAGGCCCAGAGCCATGATCGCGCCGACGACGACAGCAGCGCCCTTCTTGTGCTTCACGCGCTTCCCCTTCTCCGAGTCATGCCCCTTTGTCGGCCGAAACCGAGCGAGCGCAACCTGATCGGCTCGCACCATGACCTGCAGGCTGCAAACGAGGGACAGCCGACCGAGGAAACTGCGGAGCGTACGCCGATTGGGAATTCACTCGAATCGCCCTGCACGAATTCGGCACCGGAAGCTGCGCAACAGGCGAAAAACTCCTCCTGATGGAGCGTTTCGCCCGGGGCGGGAAAGCCAACTCGACGGAAACAGAATTCATATGTACTACGAGAACACGCACCGGGGCCCGGACCGCCGCCCCGCCTGAAAGGACGACGTGCGGTCCGGGCCCCGGACGGAGGGTCAACTGCGGCCGGCACAGCTGAACCCCTTCGGCACCACGGACAGCGGGTCGCTCCTCGGAGCGGCCCGCTGTTCCCGTGTCCACCGCGAGTGCCTGCTCGCGGTCGGGTGCGGGGGTCTTCTCGGCGTCCGGTGCCAGGGTCCCCCCACCGTGCGGTGCCGGGGCGCTCAGCTCCGGTACAGCGCCTCGATCTCGGCCGCGTACGCCGCCGTCACCGCGTGCCGCCGCACCTTCAGGGACGGGGTGAGCAGGCCGTTGTCCTCGGCGAACTCGCCTTCCACCAAGGCGAACGCGCGAATGGACTCGGCCCGGGAGACCGCTTGGTTCGCGTGGTCCACGGCCTTCTGGACATCGGCTCGCATCCTGGGGTCACCGACGACCTCCGACAGCGCGGTGTCCGCGGGAAGTCCGCGAACGGCGAGCCAGTGGGCGACCGCCTCGGCGTCGAGGGTGATCAGGGCCGCCACGAACGGGCGGTTGTCGCCGACGACGAGGCACTGTCCGACGGGCGCGCGGCCGCGCAGCCGGTCCTCCAGGACGGCGGGCGAGACGTTCTTGCCGCCCGTGGTGATGAGGATGTCCTTCTTGCGGCCGGTGATCGTGAGATAGCCGTCCTGGTCCAGGGCGCCGAGATCGCCGGTGGCGAACCAGCCCTCGGTCAGCACGGCATCGGTCGCAGCCGGGTTGTTCCAGTAGGCGTCGAAGACGACACCCCCCTTGATCAGCACCTCTCCGTCGTCGGCGATACGGACTGCGGTGCCCGGGACCGGCAGGCCGACCGTTCCCGGGCGGGGCCCGAGCGGCGGGACGACGGTGGCGGCGGCGGTCGTCTCGGTCAGGCCGTAGCCCTCGTAGACGATGATTCCGGCGGCGTGGAAGAAGAGGTTGAGGTCGCGGTCGAGCGGGGAGCCGCCGCTGATGGCGTAGTGGGCACGGCCGCCGAGTTCCTTGCGGATACGGCGGTAGACCAGCAGGTCGTACAGCGCCCAGGCCGCGTACAGGCCGGGCCCGGGACCCTTGCCCGTGCCGAGGAACCGGTTCAGGTACGCCTCCCCGAAGCGCACGCCGACGCGGTGGGCGCGGTCGAAGGAGGCGGCGCGGCCCATCTTCTCGGCGGTCGCGCGCCCCGTGGCGTGGATCTTCTCGAAGAGGTACGGGACACCGACCAGGAAGGTCGGCCGGAACTCCCTCAGCGCGGGCCGGAGTTCGTCCGGCTTGATGCTCGGACAGTGGCCCAGCTCGATGCGGGCCATCAGGCAGGCGATCTGGAGGGTTCGGCCCATGATGTGGGCGAGCGGGAGGAAGAGGATCGTCGAAGCGGTCCGACCGGTGACCTGCTGGAAGACGGGGTGCAGCAGTTCGACGGTGTTGGCGGCCTCGGCGTACAGGTTGGCGTGGGTGAGGACGCAGCCCTTGGGCCGGCCGGTGGTGCCGGAGGTGTAGCAGATCGTCGCGACGGTCTCGGGAGTGAGCGCGGCGCGCCGCTCGGCGACCTCCTCGTCGGTGATGTCCCGCCCCAGGTCGGCGAGTTCGGCGAGGGCACCCGCGTCCAGCTGCCAGACGCGCGGGGGTTCGGGGTGGCGGGCGACGCCGGTGGAGACGGTCTCCGCGTTCGCGGGATTCTCGACGATCACGAAGCGGGCGCCCGAGTCCCGGACGATCCAGTCCACCTGTTCGGCGGAGGAGGTCGCGTAGACCGGGACGGTCCGGCCGCCGGCCGCCCAGACGGCGAAGTCGAGGACCGTCCATTCGTAGCGTGTACGGGACATCACCGCCACCCGGCCGCCCGGTTCGAGGCCCGCCGCGATCAACCCCTTGGCCGTGTCGGTGACTTCGTGGGCGAAGGCTGCTGCGGTCACCGGTGTCCAGCCGCCGTTCCCCGGCCGGCGCAGCACGACCGCGTCGGGTGCCTCGGCAGCGTTGGTGAACGGCAGGTCGGCCGTGCTGCCGGTGGCGGGAGTGGGTGCCAGGGCGGCGGTGCGCGCCTCGCGGACCGTACCGCTCTCGTCCCTGACCAGCTCCACCCGGCCGCGGCTCGCCAGGTCCGCTTGCCGCTTCGCCCGTCTCAGATCCTTGCGTACGCCCATCACGGCTCCCGGTCGCAGGGTCCTTACCGCCGAGTCAACTTACCCGCGCGTAACAGAAATTCAATGGGTCACGCGCGATCCGTACCCGGCGAACAGGTCCCGCACCGGAGGGGTGGCCGCCGGCGTTCGAAGCGGCACCCGAGGTCAGCCTGCCGAACGGCAGGCTGACCTCGCACGGGCCGCCATCGCGCAGGCCCCGGCCGACAGGCCGGTGCCGCACGGACCGCCGCCGCACGGACCGCCGCCGCGCGGGCGGCCGCCGCACGAACGGCCGACCGGCGGGCCGCAGCCGCGCAGGTCACCGCGCACAGACGTCCGCCACCGTGGAGATCACCGCCGCGCAGACGTCCGCCACCGTGAAGGTCACCGTCGCGCGAGCGTCTGCCACCGTGCCGGCCGCCGCCGCGCGGGCGGCGGCCGGCTACTGCGCGCAGTCCGCGGAGCAGATGTGCAGCTTGTCGGCCTGGCCGATGGCGGTGGCGAGCGACGCGATGTCCTTGTCCTCGGTGTCCTTCGCCAGAGCGCCGGCGCGAGAGGCGAGTTCGCCGAGCGGGGGGACACCGGGCAGCGAGCTCCAGCGGGCATCGCCCGAGCGCAGGACGTCGGCGAAGTAGGCGGCCACGGCGGTGACCTGGAAGGAGCGGGACGCGGTCCAGACACCGGACCGCAGGGAGCCGGTCTCCAGGCTGCCGGACTCCTCGTGCGGGGCACGGGAGTCGGGGTCGAGCCAGCGGACGGTCGCGGTGGCCAGATGGCCGGAAGCGCCGGGGCGGGTGCGGACGGCGTAGAGCGCGGTGACCGTGTGGCCGGGACCCACCTCGCCGCCGTCCACCCGGTCGTCGCGGAAGTCCTTGTCGGCGACCTTGCGGTTGTCGTAGCCGATCAGCCGGAACTGTTCGACCGTCTCGGGGTCGAAGGCGACCTGCGCCTTGGCGTCGCGTGCCGTGAGGTCGATGTTCTGCGGAAGCTGGTCGCAGAAGACGGTGAAGGCCTCGTCGCGGCTGGAGACGTACGTCGTGTGGCCGTCGCCCTTGTCGGCGAGGCGCTCCATGAGGGCGTCGCCGTAGTCGCTGCCGACGCCGACGCCGAAGAGGGTGATGCCGTGCTCGCGGCGGGCGGAGGAGATCCGTTCGAGGATGCTGTCCGCGTCCGTGTCGCCGGTGTTGGCGAGAGCGTCGGAGATCAGGACGACCCGGTTGGTGGCCCCCTCGCGCAGGCCCTCGACGGCGGTCGCGTATCCGGCCTTCACGCCCGCCGCGAGGTTGGTCGAGTCGGTCGGCTCCAGCCGGTCGATCGCCTGGTGGACCCGGTTGCGGTGGTCACCGAGCCGGGTCATCGGCAGCACGGTCTCGGCCTCGTCGCTGAAGGTGACCAGGGCGACCGAGTCGTCGTCGCGCAGCCGGTCCGTCATGACGTCGAGCGACTCCCGGGCCAGGTCGAGACGGCCCGGCTCGGACATGGAACCCGAGATGTCGATGACGAAGGTGAGGGCGGCGGGCGGGCGTTCGCTCTCGCTCCCGGCGGCCCGGGTGGCGAGGCCGACCCGGACGAGGGACCAGCGTCCGTCGTCCGTCCGGGCCCCGTCGACGGTGACCGAGAAGCCGTTGCCCTCGGGGCGTTCGTAGTCCTGGCGGAAGCTGTTGACGAACTCCTCGGGACGGATCGTCGCGGGGTCGGGGACACCGCCGCTCGCGAGGGTGCGGCGGGCGTAGCCGTACGACGCGGTGTCGACGTCGAGGGCGAAGGTGGAGAGGTAGTCGGGCGACGGCGCGACTTCGGGGGCGTCCGACTGCTCGCCCCGCTGGTCGCCCTTGGCCGTGCCGCCCGTGGGCTGGACGGGGGCGGGCAGCGGGAGGTTGCGGCCGCCGGACTTGTCCGCGCCGTCCGAGGAGTTGTTGCCGCCGCCCGCGCCGCATCCGGTGAGCAGGACCGCGCCCGCCACCGTCAGGGCGAGCAGAGAGCCGCCGATCCGCCGACGGGTCGCCGTCCGCCCGCCGTCGTCTGGGCGGCACGTGTCGGCCGCCGTTCGTATGTGGTTCATCCCCATCTTTGCCCCCTCGGTGCACGGCCCTTGTGTGGGCCGACATGTGTGACTGTGACGGCCGAGGGGGCCGGGACGAGCGCTCGGATGCGTTGCGGAAGGATTTCGAAGCGGCCACGGCGGGGGCCCGCCGAGACCGGTGGGTGATCTTCCGGAGACCTACGACACGATGTCCTTGCGCCCGAAACCACGGAAGGCCAGGGCGAACAGGACGAGCGCGTACGTTACCGAAATCGCCGCGCCCTGGATCATCCCTCCCCACTCCAACGTCGGCTGGACTGCGTCGGCCCAGGCGAACTGCCAGTGGGCGGGCAGGAAGTCGCGCCAGTGGCCGAGGGCGGTGACCGCGTCCAGCACATTGCCCACGATCGTCAGACCGACCGCTCCGCCGACCGCTCCGAGCGGGGCGTCCGTCTTCGTCGACAGCCAGAACGCGAGCCCCGCGGTGACCAGTTGGGACACGAAGATGTACACGATCACCACGAGCAGCCGCTGGGCTGCGGTGCCCGCGGAGAGCGCGCCGCCGGTGGGGATCTCCAGCGGGCCCCAGCCGTAGGCGGCGGTGCCCACCGCCAGTGCGACGACCGGCAGCAGGACCATCGCCGCGAGACTGAGCCCGAGCGCGACCGTGAGCTTGGACCACAGCAGCCGGGCTCTGGGCACGGGGGCGGCCAGCAGATAGCGCAGTGAGGACCAGCTCGCCTCGGAGGCGATGGTGTCACCGCAGAACAGCGCGACCGGGATCACCAGGAGGAAGCCCGCCGACACGAACAGGTTCACCGCGGCGAAGTTGGCGCCGGACGCGGTGGCCGTGTCCAGCAGGGTGATCCGGCCGTTCCGCGCGCCCGGTTGGCCGCCGATCGCGAACGCGACGAGCAGGACGAAGGGCAGGGCCGCGAGAACCGCCCCCATCACCAGGGTGCGGCGGCGCTTGAGCTGGCGGACGAGTTCGACGCGCAGCGGCAGGGTGCGGCGCGCCCGGTACCCGTCCGCCGTCTCGGTCCGCTGGAGGAGCGTGCTCATGCGGAGCCTCCGATCAGGGTGAGGAACGCGTCTTCCAGACGTCGGTGGGGGCCCACCGCCGCTACGGGTACTTCGAGCCGTACGAGCTCCACGACCAGGCGTTGTGCGCTGCCGTCGGCGTCGAGGCGGACCAGCAGCCCTTCCTCGGTCGCGACGGCCGAGAGCACGCCCGGCAGGGCACCCACCTTCTCGACGACCGGCTCGTCGACGGGCGACGCGGTGCCGACGAGCAGCGTGTCGCCGGAGCCGACGATCTCGGACACCTGGCCCGCCTGCACGAGCCGGCCGCGGTCCATGACCACGAGGTGGGTGCAGGTCTGCTCGACCTCGGCGAGGAGATGGCTGGAGACGATGACCGTGCGGCCCGCGGCGGCGTACCGGATCATCACCTCGCGCATCTCCCGGATCTGTGGCGGGTCGAGGCCGTTGGTCGGTTCGTCCAGGATCAGCAGGTCCGGGAGGCCGAGCATGGCCTGGGCGATGGCGAGGCGCTGGCGCATGCCCTGGGAGTAGGTGCGTACCGCGCGGGCTAGGGCGTCGCCGAGTCCGGCGATCTCCAGGGCCTCTTCCAGGTGGGCGTCCGCGGGGGGCCGTCCGGTGGCCAGCCAGTACAGCTCCAGGTTCTCGCGGCCGGAGAGGTGCGGGAGGAAGCCCGCGCCCTCGACGAACGCGCCGACCCGGGAGAGAACCGGCGCGCCGGGGCGGATCGCGTGCCCGAAGACGTGGATCTCGCCCTCGTCGGGCTTGATGAGGCCCATGAGCATGCGCAGGGTGGTCGTCTTGCCCGCGCCGTTCGGCCCGAGCAGGCCGAGGACCTGGCCCTTCTCCACGCGGAACGACAGCTCCCGTACCGCGTACCGGTCCGCCGACCTGGCGTAGCGCTTGCTCAGACCGGTGATCTGGAGCGGGACTTCGGCCAGTCCGGGATCGGGTGCCGGGGCGCTCGTGCGGCGGCGGCCGGTCACGAGCAGCGCCAGGGCGGCGAGCGCGCCGGCGAGGGGCAGCCACCACACCCAGGCGGGCAGCGGCGAGGCGGCGGTCTTCACCGCGGGAGCCGTCGGCACCTGGAGGGCGCTCTTCAGGGACACGGTGTACGTCGCCGGGGTCGCCGGGGAGGCGTAACCGAGGTCGGTCGAGGCGAGGACCAGCCGCAGCCGGTGGCCCTTCTGGACGTCGTGGTCGATGGCGGGAAGGGTGAGGGACACGTCCTTGCCGCTCTTCGCGCCCTCGACACGGACCGGGGTGACGAGCTGCGAGGGCAGCACCTGCTGGGTGCCGCCCGGACCGACGTCGTACACCTTCCCGAAGAGGACCGCGTCGTCGGTGCTCGACCGGACGTGCAAGGTGACGGTCGGCGAGCCGGTGATCCGCAGGCCGTTCCGCAAGGGCGCGGACTCGAAGCGGGCGTACTGGCCGGGGAAGTCGAGGGAGATTCCGACGCCGAGGGTGGAGAGCTGGGCGAGGCCGCCCGCGCCGCCGAGCCCCGGCAGGGCCGAGATGGCGGGCGGACTGGCGCCCGCCGGGTTCTGGAAGTCCTGCTCGCGGCCGGTCAGCGCGACGGTGTGCCGGTCGCTGTCCAGTCCGGGGTAGGTGTCGGCGCTCGCGCCGCGCAGCAGGGCGGCACCGTCGGTGGAGTCGATGCCTCCGGTACGGGTGACACGGAAGGCGGGACCGGTGTCGGCGCCCTTGTCGTCCTTCAGGTAGCGGTCGAACCAGGAGGTGACCCGGGAGGTGACGCGGCCCGCCTCCATGTCGCCGCCGTCGTGCCCGCCGGAGATCCAGTCGACGTCCACGGGTGCGCCGTTGGCCTTGATCGCCGCGGCCATCGCGTCGGCCTGGCCGAGCGTGAAGAGGGAGTCGGACTGGCCCTGCACGATGAGGGTGGGCACCTTGACGCGGTCGCCGACGGCGGAGGGGCTGCGCTCCTGGAGCAGCTTCGTCGCCGCCGCGTCCGGCTTCCCGGACTCCGCGACCCGGTTGTACATCGCGCACAGCTCGGGCTCGAAGCGGGCGCAGCCGCCGCCGGAGTTGATGAAGATGCCGGCCCAGAGCTTCTTGAACACGCCGTTCGGGAACAGGGCGTCCGCGAGGTTCCAGTACGTGATCGACGGGGCGATGGCGTCGACGCGCGGGTCGTTCGCGGCGGCCAGCAGGGAGATCGCCCCGCCGTACGAGGCGCCCGCCACGCCCACGCGCGGGTCGCCGCTCCGGTCGAGCCGGACCTCGGGGCGCCGGGCGAGCCAGTCGATGAGCCGGGAGACGTCGGCGACCTCGGCCTTGGGGTCGTTCAGCCCGATCTTTCCGGTGGACCTGCCGAAGCCGCGGGCCGACCAGGTCAGCACCGCGTATCCGTCGCCGGCGAGTTTCTCCGCCTCGTCGCGTACGTCCGCCTTGCTGCCGCCGAAGCCGTGCGCGAGGAGGACGGCGGGGCGGCGCCGCGAGGACGGGCCCGCGGTGAAGTACGAGGTGTCGAGCCGCACTCCGCCGTCCATGGTCATGACCCGGTCGGCGCGGTGCACGACGGGAGCGTCGTCGGAGGCGACGGCGGTCCAGGTGCCCGCGCCCGCGAGCAGCACGACGGCCGCGGCGGCGGCAGCCCATCTCCCGCGGGCTCGCGCCGTCGTGCGAGCGGGGAGTTGCCCCCTGCGCGGCCCGCGCGGCCGGGGCAGTCGAAGATCCATGCCTCAACGGTACGGGCGCCCACCGACAACCGGGGCAGCCGCCGGGGTGAACCCGCACCCCTCCCACGGGAGTACGGCACGGGTCCCGTGTACCGCGTCCGTGGTACGAACACCCCATGGAGATCCGCCGCGCCGCCACCGTAGGGGAACTGACCGCCGCCGAGTACCTCTTCGACCGTCCCGTGCGTCCCGACTGGGCCCGGCGGTTCCTGGACGCCCAGGGCCATCACCTGTACCTGGCCCACGAGGGCGAGGTCCCGGTCGGCTTCATCAGCGGCGTCGAGACGGTCCACCCGGACAAGGGCACCGAGATGTTCCTGTACGAACTGGCGGTGGCCGAGCCGTTCCGGCGGCGCGGCACCGGGCGGGCGCTGATCCGCGAACTCGCCGCGCTGGCCGGGGAACTCGGCTGCTACGGGATGTGGGTGGGAGTGGACACCGGGAACGACGTCGCCCTTGCCACCTACCGCAGTGCGGGTGGCAAGGACGACGGGACGTGCACGGTGGTGACGTGGGACTTCGGCCGAGGTTCTCGCGAGGGGGCGTAGGCCCGGCGCTACGGAGCCGGACCGGAACGGGCCCCGCAGGCGGACCGCGTGGTTACGCCTGCGCGTCCTCCGGGATCGACACCAGCCAGCGGGTGTCGCGGCGCGGCCGCAGATAGAAGGCCCAGTAGAGGGTGGCGACGGCGGTGATGCCGCCCGTCCACGCCAGGTAGACCGTCTCCTGCTGGGTGAGGACGTAGGCGAGGACGACGATCAGCAGGATCGGCATCGCGGGCCACAGCGGCATCCGCCAGGCGGGGGTGTGGCGGTGGTGGCCGCGCCGGGCGAGCAGGGCGGCGACGGCGACGAGCAGGTACATGGCGGTCACCGCCACGCCCGTGACGCCGTACAGGGTGTCGAGGTTGACGAAGCAGAGGGCGGCGCCGGGGACGCCCACCAGCAGGGTGGCGACCCAGGGGGAGCCGAACCGGCCGAGCTTGGACAGGCCGTTGTTGACCGGCTCGGGCCACGCCTTGTCACGGGCCGAGGCGAACAGGACGCGCGAGTTCTGGATGACCATGACGATGCCCGCGTTGATGATCGCGAGGGCGACGCAGAGGCTGACGAAGGTGCCGACGGCGGAGTTGGACCAGGCCGTGACCATGCTGCTGATGTCGCCGCCGGTGAGCTCCTTGATGTCGGAGGCGCCCATGGTGATGGCGACGACCGGGACCAGGATGACGACCGTGGAGATGGCGAGGGTGGCCAGCACCGTGCGGGCGACGTTGCGCCGCGGGTTCTCCAGCTCCTCGGAGAGGTAGACGGCGGTCGAGAAGCCCTGGGTGGCGAAGAGGGCGATGGCGAGCCCGGAGATGACGAGCATGGCCGTCACGGCGTCGGTGTGCCCGCCGGTACCGGCGACCTGCATGGAGGTGAGGCTGCCCAGGCCGCGGTGGCTGTGCGTGAAGCCCAGCACGGCCACCAGACCGGCGGCGATGACCTCGAGGACCAGGAAGATGCCGGTGATCCAGGCGTTGGCGCGCAGGTCGAGCAGTCCGGCGAGGGTGGCCAGCAGCATCACTCCGGCGCCGGTCATCGCCGGGTCGAGGTGCACCAACGGGGCGAGGTAGTCGGCTGTGCCGATGGCGATCACCGGCGGGACGATCATGACCACCAGCAGCGACATGACGAAGACGAGCCAGCCCGCGAGCCGTCCGGCCATCGTGGAGACCATGGCGTACTCGCCGCCGGCGCTGGGGATGAGGGTGCCCAGCTCCGAATAGCAGAACGCCACGGCGATGCAGAGCAGCGAGCCGATCGCGATCGTGAGGGCGGTCGCGGTGCCGAGTGAGCCGAAGAGGTCGGGTATGACCACGAACAGCGTCGAGGCCGGGGTCACGCAGGACAGCGTCAGCAGGGTGCCGCCGACGACACCGATGGAACGCTTGAGCGTCTTCGGGTTCCCTGTGGCCGTTGGGGCGGCGTCCAGGACGGCGGTCTCGACGGGGCGGAGCGTGTCGGTCATGAAGCGGTTCCGATCGACTCGTGCATCTGAGGTTCGGGCGGGAGCGATATCGCCTCCGGCGGATCGCGTCGTACTTCTTTCTCGTCCGCTCCCGCGCTGATGGAACCTTGACGGAAACCGTTGCGTCAATGGCCGTTTACCTACGGAATCCGCAACCGCGAAGCGACACACGTCACGTCACTTTCGCAGGCCGCGACGCCATCATGTTGCAATCATCAAGATCTAGTCGACTGTGACCATGCTTTCAAAGGCAACATCGATCAGTAACCTGCGTCACCCGGTTCATCCCGATGAACGGGAATCGTTGTGCGGGCGTCAAAAAAACGTGAAGCCGTCCGCATAGCGGACGGCTTCACGGGGTGGTTCCGCGGGGGCTCAGTGGTTGCGCGGGAAGCCCAGGTCGACGCCCGCCGGTGCCTCCGACGGGTCCGGCCAGCGGGTGGTGACGACCTTGCCGCGGGTGTAGAAGTGCGTGCCGTCGTTGCCGTAGATGTGGTGGTCCCCGAAGAGGGAGTCCTTCCAGCCGCCGAAGGAGTGGTAGCCGACGGGCACCGGGATCGGCACGTTCACGCCGACCATGCCCGCCTCGATCTCCAACTGGAAGCGGCGGGCGGCGCCGCCGTCCCGGGTGAAGATCGCGGTGCCGTTGCCGAAGGGGGACGCGTTGATCAGCGCCACGCCCTCGTCGTAGGTGTCCACGCGCAGCACGCACAGCACCGGGCCGAAGATCTCGTCCTTGTACGCGTCCGCCGTCACCGGCACGCGGTCCAGGAGCGAGAGACCGATCCAGTGGCCGTCCTCGTGCCCCTCGACCGTGTAGCCCGTGCCGTCGAGGACGACCTCGGAGCCCTGGTCGGCGGCGCCCTTCACGTATGAGGCGACCTTGTCGCGGTGGGCCGCGGTGATCAGCGGACCCATCTCGGACGTCGGGTCGTCGCCCGGACCGATCTTGATCTTCTCGGCGCGCTCACGGATCTTGGCCACCAGCTCGTCGCCGATGGAGCCGACCGCCACGACCGCGGAGATCGCCATGCAGCGCTCGCCGGCCGAGCCGTACGCGGCGGAGACGGCGGCGTCCGCGGCCGCGTCCAGGTCGGCGTCCGGCAGGACCAGCATGTGGTTCTTGGCGCCGCCCAGGGCCTGGACCCGCTTGTGGTTCGCGGCGGCGGTGGTGTGGATGTAGCGGGCGATCGGCGTCGAGCCGACGAAGGACACCGCCTTGACGTCCGGGTGCTCCAGGAGACGGTCGACGGCGACCTTGTCACCGTGCACGACGTTGAACACACCGTCGGGCAGACCGGCCTCGGCCAGCAGCTCGGCGAGCTTCATGGCGGCCGACGGGTCCTTCTCGGACGGCTTGAGGACGAAGGTGTTGCCGCACGCGATGGCGAGCGGGAACATCCACATCGGCACCATGGCCGGGAAGTTGAACGGCGTGATGCCCGCGACGACACCGAGCGGCTGCCGGATCGACGCCACGTCGACCTTGGAGGCCACCTCGGTCGACAGCTCGCCCTTGAGCTGCACGGTGATCCCGCAGGCCAGCTCGACGATCTCCAGACCGCGCGCGACCTCGCCCAGCGCGTCCGAGTGCACCTTGCCGTGCTCGGCGGTGATCAGCTCGGCGATCGCGTCCCGGTTGGCGTCGAGCAGCGCGCGGAACTTGAACAGGATCGTGGACCGCCTGGCCAGCGAGGACTGTCCCCAGGTCGCGTAGGCGTCCTTCGCGGCGGCGACCGCGGCGTCGACCTCGTCGACGCTCGCGAACGCGACCCTCGTGGTCACGGCGCCGGTCGCCGGGTCGGTGACCGGCCCGTACGTACCCGACGCACCCTCGACGGTCTTGCCGGCGATCCAGTGGTCGACGGTCTTCGTCATGGCCATGCACTCCTTCACAGATGGCGGCGTCGGGCGGCGACGTGCCGGTCGTACTCCTCACGTGCCTTGACCGCCGACGAGCGGGTCGCGGTCTCGGCCACAGGTACATCCCACCAGGCTTGGGCCGGAGGCGCGCCCGACACTGTGTCTGCCGTTTCGGTCTCCACGTAGACACAAGTGGGAGTGTCCGCCGCGCGCGCCTCGGCCAGGGCCGCCCGCAGGTCACGCACGGTCTTCGCGCGTAGGACCCGCATGCCCAGGCTGGCCGCGTTGGCCGCGAGATCCACCGGCAGCGGCGCCCCCGTGTACCTGCGGTCCTCGGCCCGGTAGCGGTACGCCGTTCCGTACCGCTCGCCGCCCACGGCCTCGGAGAGGCCGCCGATCGAGGCGTACCCGTGGTTCTGGAGGATGATCACCTTGATCGCGACGCCCTCCTGCACCGCGGTGACGATCTCCGTCGGCATCATCAGATACGTGCCGTCGCCGACCAGTGCCCACACCGGCCGGTCCGGGGCCGCCATCCGTACCCCGATCGCGGCCGGGATCTCGTAGCCCATGCACGAGTAGCCGTACTCGACGTGGTACTGGTCCCGCGACCGCGCCCGCCACAGCTTGTGCAGGTCGCCGGGGAGCGAGCCGGCCGCGTTGATCAGGATGTCGTCCTCGGTGACCAGCTCGTCCAGGACGCCGAGGACCTGCGGCTGGGTGGGCCGGATGTCGATGTCCTCGGCCTCGTAGGCCGCGTCGACGCGGTACTCCCAGCGCTCCTTGTCGTCCGTGTACTCGGTGACGTACGCGGGCTCCGCGCGGTGCTTGTGCATCAGCAGCGCTTCTGTGAGCGCCTCCAGACCGGCGCGCGCGTCGGCGATCAGCGGTATCCCGGCGAGTTTGTGGCCGTCGTACGGAGCGATGTTGAGGTTGAGGAAGCGGACGCCCGACGCCTCGAACAGGGTGCCGGAGGCGGTGGTGAAGTCGGTGTAGCGGGTGCCGACGCCGATCACCAGGTCGGCGGTGCGGGCGAGCTCGTCGGCGGTCGCCGTGCCGGTGTGGCCGACGCCGCCGACGTCCTGGGGATGGTCCCAGCGCAGCGAGCCCTTGCCCGCCTGGGTGGAGGCGACGGGGATACGGGTGGCGGAGGCGAGTTCGGCGAGCGCCTCCTCGGCGCGGCTGTGGTGGACGCCGCCGCCCGCGACGATCAGCGGACGCCGGGCCTCGCGGACCGCCGCGACGGCGCGGGCCAGCTCTCCGGAGTCGGCCGCCGGGCGCCGCACGGCCCAGGTCCGCTCGGCGAAGAACTCCTCGGGCCAGTCGTAGGCCTCGGCCTGCACGTCCTGGGGCAGCGCGAGCGTGACGGCGCCGGTGTCGACGGGGTCGGTGAGCACGCGCATCGCCTGGAGGGCCGCCGGGATCAGGGCCTCGGGGCGGTTGATCCGGTCGAAGTACTTCGACACCGGGCGCAGACAGTCGTTGACCGACACGTCCCCGGCGAAGGGGACCTCCAGCTGCTGGAGCACCGGGTCGGCGGGGCGGGTCGCGAAGACATCGCCGGGCAGGAGCA
The DNA here is from genome assembly GCF_042888885.1 of Streptomyces sp. NPDC002742. NCBI lineage: Bacteria > Bacillati > Actinomycetota > Actinomycetes > Kitasatosporales > Streptomycetaceae > Streptomyces > Streptomyces sp. NPDC002742. Next base: position 346,275 of record NZ_JBIAQF010000003.1, on the reverse strand, counting down.
GCACCGGGAGGTGGTTGACGGTGGCGAGCGCGGCGCCGGTGACGAGGTTGGTGGCACCGGGCCCGATGGAGGTGGTCACGGCGTGCGCCGACAGCCTGCCGCACTGACGCGCGTAGCCGACCGCCGCGTGCACCATGGCCTGTTCGTTGCGCCCTTGGTGGTACGGCATCTCGTCGGCGTACTCGACGAGCGCCTGGCCGATCCCGGCGACGTTCCCGTGGCCGAAGATGCCCCAGGTGGCGCCGATCAGCCTGCGGCGCGCACCGTCCCGTTCGGTGTACTGCGCGGCCATGAACCGCACCAGCGCCTGCGCGACCGTCAGCCTCGTCGTCGAGGTCATCGGTATCCCCCTGTGCTCTCTGCGTGTCCCGGGTGGAAGCGGATCCGCCACTCCCTGTCCCCGCCCGGACCCGCCATGACGTTCAGGTAGTACATGTCGTGACCGGGCTGGGCGATGGACGGACCGTGCCATCCGTCGGGGACGAGGACGGCGTCGCCGGTGCGGACCTCCGCGAGGACGTCCGAACCGCCCTCGCGGGAAGGGAACACCCGCTGATAGCCGAAACCGTTCGGGCCGTCGATCTCGAAGTAGTAGATCTCCTCCAGCCGGGACTCGACGCCGGGCTCGTCCTCGTCGTGCTTGTGGGGCGGGTACGAGGACCAGTTGCCGCCGGGGGTGATCACCTCCACGGCGATGAGCCGGTCGCAGTCGAAGACGTCCGCGGCGGCGAAGTTGCGCACCTGGCGGGCGCAGTCGCCGCTGCCGCGGTCTTCGACGGGAACCTCCGGCGCGGGGCCGTAGCGGGCGGGGAGTCGGCGCTCGCACTTCGCTCCTGCCAGGGCGAAGCGGCCTCCCGCGCCGGAGGCGATCTGGGCCCGGGCCTCACGGGGAACGTACGCGAAGTCGGAGACTCCGTCGAACACACTCCGTCTGCCCAGGAGTTGGAACTCTTCCTCTTCCATGCCGTCTTTGGTGCGCACCGTGCAGCCGCCGCCGAGCGGGAGCACGATCCACTCGCTGTCCCCGGTGGTGAACATGTGGGTGCCGCCGGGTGCCAGCTCCACGATCCGCAGACTGCTGTACGTCCAACCGGCCCGTTCCGGGTCGATGTCGAGGGCGTAATGGGCGTCGGCGGTGGTGCCCTTGGGCACGTACAGCTCGTTCCTCGGACGACTCATGCGGCCCTCACAGAAGTCCTACGGCGGTGTCCACGGCCGCGGCGACATCGCCGTCCGCGGGATACAGCAGCGAACGACCCACCACCAGGCCCTGCACGGTGGGGAGTTGGAGCGCCCCGCGCCATTTCTCGTACGCACCCTCCTGGTCCTCGCCGACATCGCCGCCGAGCAGCACGGCGGGCAGCGTGGAGGTCTCCATGACACGGGCCATGTCGTCGGGGTTCTCGGTGACGGGGACCTTCAGCCAGGTGTACGCCGAACTGCCGCCCAGGCCGCCGGCGATGGCGATGGACTTGGTGACGGCCTCGGCACTCAGATCGTTGCGCAGGGTGCCGTCGTCCCGGCGACGGCAGAGGAACGGTTCGACGAAGACCGGAAGTTGCCGCCCGGCCATGTCGTCGATCACCCGGGCGGCGGACTCCAGGGTGCGCAGCGAGCCCGGGTCGTCGTAGTCGATGCGCAGCAGCAGCTTGCCCGCGTCGAAGCCGAACCGTTCGATGTCGGTCGGGCGGTACCCGGTGAAGCGGTCGTCCAGCTCGAAGGCGGAGCCCGCGAGTCCGCCCCGGTTCATCGACCCGATGACCACCTTGCCGTCGAGCGCGCCGAGCAGCAGCAGGTCGTCGAGTATGTCGGCGGTGGCGAGCACGCCGTCGACCCCTGGGCGGGAGAGTGCCAGACACAGCCGCTCCAGCAGATCGGCGCGCCCCGCCATGGCCAGTCTCCGGTCGCCGACGGCCAGCATGCCGCGCGCCGGGTGGTCCGCGGCGACGATCATCAGCCGTCCGGAGCCGTCGAGCAGCGGGCGGCGCACCCGGCGCGCGGCGGCCTCCGCGATCGCCTCGGGGTGACGGGCCCGGACCTGGACGAGGGCGAGGACGTCGACGCGGGGGGACGGTGGGCGCAGCCGGTCGTAGGCGGCGGGGGTGACGGGGGTCGCGGTGAGCGGTCCGGTCGACGGCGGGTCGCCGCCCTGTTCGTGGTGGGCTCCCCCGACGTGGCCCGCCCTCACCGCACCGCTCCGGCGGCGAGGGCCTGTTCGACCTCGTGCGGGGTCGGCATCGCGGAGGAGCACTCCAGGCGGGAGGCGACGATGGCGCCGGCCGCGTTCGCGTGGCGCATGATCCGTTCCAGATCCCAGCCGGCGAGCAGTCCGTGGCACAGGGAGCCGCCGAACGCGTCGCCCGCGCCGAGGCCGTTGAGAACCTCGACCAGGAGGGGCGGGACCTCGGCGGTGGTGCCGTCGCGGTGGACGGCGAGGACACCCTTGGGGCCCTGTTTCACCACGGCGAGTTCGACACCGGCTTCGAGGAGGGCGGCGGCAGCGGCGTGCGGCTCGCGCTCTCCGGTGGCGATCTCGACCTCGTCGACATTGCCGACGGCGACGGTGGCGTGACGCAGGGCCTCGGCGTAGAAGGGGCGCGCGGCCTCGGGATCGCTCCAGGCCGCGCTGTTCGGGGCCGGGGCGTTCGGGACCGGGTCGTTCCAGGCTGTGTCTTTCCAGGCCGCGTCGTTCCAGGCCGCGTCGTTCCAGAACATGGGGCGCCAGTCGAGGTCGAAGACCGTCGTACCGGACCGGGCCCGGTGGGCCAGGGCGGCGAGCGTGGCCGTACGGCTCGGCTCCGCGCAGAGCCCCGTGCCCGTCATCCAGAAGACGCGGGCGTCGCGCACGGCGTCGAGGTCGAGTTCGTGCGCCTCGATCTCCAGGTCGGGGGCCTTGGGCTGCCGGTAGAAGTAGAGCGGGAAGTCGTCCGGCGGGAAGATCTCGCAGAAGGTGACCGGGGTCGGCAGTCCGGGGACCGCGGTGACCCAGCGGTCATCGACGCCGAAGTCGCGCAGCGCCTCGCGCAGATAGGTCCCGAAGGGATCCGCACCCGTTCGGGTGATGACGGCCGTACGGAGTCCGAGCCGCGCGGCGGCGACCGCGACATTGGTCGCCGAGCCGCCGAGGAACTTGCCGAAGGAGGTCACCCGGGACAGCGGGACCCCCGTCTGCAACGGGTAGAGGTCCACACCGATCCGCCCCATGGTGATCAGCTCGTACGCCATCGAGTTCCCTTCCCTGCGGTCTCTACGGCTGCCCCCAGGTCTAGTGCCGCGCGCCGAGCCTGTCAACGTTTTGTCCAGACATTCGGACGACGCTTGACACCTCTGCGGGGCCGCCCGAAGCTGGCGCCCATGACGTCGTTGCCACCTCAGTCATCGCCGCGGTCACAGCCCGAGCCCTCGTCGAAGTCGTCACCGCGGTCGTCACCTCCGTCTCCGTCCCCACTGTCGCGCATTCGGATCGGTTCGGCTCCCGACTCCTGGGGGGTCTGGTTCCCCGACGACCCGCGGCAGGTCCCCTGGCAGCGCTTCCTCGACGAGGTCTCCGGATCCGGCTACGAGTGGATCGAGCTCGGCCCGTACGGCTATCTGCCCACCGATCCGGACATCCTCAAGGAGGAGACCGGGCGGCGCGGGCTCAGCGTCTCGGCGGGCACGGTCTTCACCGGGCTGCACCGGGGTCCCGACGTGTGGGAGTCCACCTGGGCGCACGTCTCGGACATCGCGGCGCTCGCCCAGGCGACCGGCGCCGGGCATCTCGTCGTCATCCCGGCCTTCTGGCGGGACGACAAGACCGGCGCGGTCCTGGAGGACAGCAGGCTGACGCCGACCCAGTGGCGCCATCTGACCGCCCAGACCGAGCGGCTCGCCCATGAGGTGCGCGAGCGCTACGGGCTGCGGATCGTCGTCCACCCGCACGCCGACACGCACATCGACAGCGAGGAGAACGTCACGCGCTTCCTCGACGCGACCGACTCCTCGCTGGTGTCGCTCTGCCTGGACACCGGCCACTACGCCTACTGCGGCGGCGACAGCGTCAAGCTCATCGAGACGTACGGCGAACGCGTCGGCTATCTCCACCTCAAGCAGGTGGACCCGCTGGTGCTGGCCGGCGTGCGGGCCGAGGAGCTGCCCTTCGGGCCCGCCGTCGCGCGCGGCGTGATGTGCGAACCGCCGTCCGGTGTACCGGCGCTGGAGCCCGTCCTCGCCGCGGCGCAGAACCTCGGCGTCGAGCTCTTCGCGATCGTCGAGCAGGACATGTATCCGTGCCCGCCGGACAAGCCGCTCCCGATCGCGCGGCGCACCCGGGCGTTCCTGAGGTCCTGCGGGGCGTGAGGGCCGCGCCCCGACGACCCGCCGGGCGCTCAGGGCCCGGCGGGCCGTTCGCCCCTCCCGCGCACGCCGGCCGGACGCCGGGCAAAGAGGCGGCCGACGCCCGGCATCCCCTCGCCACGAGCGCCGGAAACCCCCTCGCGGCGAGCGCCGGAAACCGCCTCTCGGGCGAGTACGGAATCCGCCGGACGGGCAACGGCAGAAACCGTCCTGCGGCGAACCGCAACCGCAACCCTCCGCCCCTGGGCGGCAAATGCGTCACTCGTGTCACAAAAACCACCCCCGTGTCACACATGTCGCGTATACGCGGGTCTTGCGTCACACCCGGTCGACAACCACAGCCCAGCGCTCACGCTGCGTCGTTCACGGGGCACACGCTTTGTGATCACCAGCGCAGCGCCCGGCTCCCCCGACGACCGCCCCAGGCCGCCGCCGCGGTGCGCGCAGGGAGGTGCCACTCATGACCGACCGCAGACTCTGGTCGTACAAGGAGATCGCCGCACACATCAAGGTGCAGCCGGACACCGTCCGGTCCTACCGCAAACACGGGCTGCTGCCGCCACCCGACCACGTCGAAGCCGGAAGACCCTACTGGTACGCCGACACCGTCCGTTCCTGGGTGGCCTCCCGCCCCGGAAACCGGGGCCGCAGAGACGTCTGACCCGATCCCGACGACCGGTGCCCCACCCCGGGGTGGGGCACCGCCCGACCGCCCTGTCCTCGACGGGGACCTGATTCCCGTCACCGCCGGGGCAGGCCGGACCTCACCCCCACGGCTCGATGACCGTCACCCCCGGCCCCGGCGCCGATCCCATGGCGGCCAGGGCGGAGGGGGCCTCGTCCAGGGTGATGGTGGACGTCACGAGCAGGTCGGGGCGCAGGACACCGGCCCGGACCAGCTCCAGCATCGCCGGGTAGGCGTGAGCCGCCATTCCATGGCTGCCGAGGAGTTCGAGTTCGAGGGCGATCACCCTGGCCATCGGCACCGGGGTGGCGCCGGTCGGCGAGGGCAGCAGGCCGACCTGGACGTGCCGGCCGCGACGGCGCAGGCCGTTGACGGAGGCCGCGCAGGTGGCGGGCGAACCGAGGGCGTCCAGCGACACGTGCGCGCCGCCGCCGGTCAGTTCGCGGACCACCCGCGCCGGGTCCGCCACGGCGGAGGCGTCCACGCAGTCCGCCGCCCCGAACTTCCGTGCCAGGTCGAGCGCCGCGGGTGACACGTCGACGGCCACGACCCGCGCACCGGACGCCGCAGCGATCATCACCGCAGAGAGACCGACGCCGCCACAGCCGTGCACCGCGACCCACTCCCCCGGGGCCGCTCTCCCCTGTGCGACCACCGCGCGGAACGCCGTGGCGAACCGGCAGCCCAGCGAGGCCGCCGTCGCGAAGGACAGCTCCGGCGGCACCGCGATCAGGTTCACCTCGGCGTGGTCGAGCGCCACGTACTGGGCGAAGGAGCCCCAGTGCGTGAATCCCGGCTGGGTCTGCCGCTCGCACACCTGCTGGTCGCCCGCCGCGCACGCGGGACAGCTTCCGCAGGCGCAGACGAACGGGACGGTGACCCGGTCGCCGGGGTGCCAGGCGGTCACCCCGGCACCCACCGCCTCGATCACCCCGGCGAGTTCGTGCCCCGGCACATGCGGCAGCGTGATGTCCGGGTCGTGACCCATCCAGCCGTGCCAGTCGCTCCGGCACAGCCCGGTGGCCTCCACCCGCACCACGACCCCGTGCCCCGCGGGCGCCGGGTCCGCCACGTCCCGTACCGCGGCCGGCTCCCCGTACCGCTCGAACACCACCGCACGCATCGGCTCCCGCCCTCCGCTCGGAGATCAGCTTGCGCGGGGAACGCTAGCCGCGCGCCTCGGCCTTGTCCCTGCCGGGCTCCGCCTCCGGGTCCGGCGCCGACTCGGCCGCCGCCGACTCACCGTCGGGCGCCGCCGTCGACACCGCGTCGGGCGCCGCCGTCGACTCACCGTCGGGTGCCGCCGCCTCCGCGGGCTCCCGTGCCTCCCCCTCGCTGAGTCCGAACCGGTCGTGGAAGCGCCGCAGCGGTCCGGGCGCCCACCAGGTGGCCTTGCCGGTCAGACGCATGACCGCCGGGACCAGCAGGCTGCGGACGACCATCGCGTCCATCAGCACGGCGAGCGCGACGCCCAGTCCGAGCATCTTGGTGTTGGCCACCCTGGAGGTGCCGATGGCGACCATCACCACCGCGAGGATGACCGCGGCGGCGGTGATCAGCCCGCCGGTGCGCTGGAGCCCGAAACGGACCGCCTCGCGGTGATCGCCCGTGTGGTCGTACTCCTCCTTGATGCGGGAGAGAAGGAAGACGCCGTAGTCCATGGAGAGGCCGAAGGCGACGCAGAACATCAGGACCGGGAGGGTCGTCTCGATCGAACCGGAACTGGTGAAGTCGAGGAGGCCGGAGAGGTGGCCGTCCTGGAAGACCCAGACCACCGCACCGAACATCGCGGTCAGGCTGAGCGCGTTGAGCAGCACCGCCTGGACCGGGATCAGCACGCTGCCGGTCAGCAGGAACACCAGGAACAGCGTGACGATCGCGATGAACGCGGCCGCCCACGGGAGCCGGTCGGCTATCGCGTGCTTGGAGTCGACCAGGACGGCCGCCGTGCCGGTCACGGAGGTGTCGAACGGGGCGTCCGCGGCCCGGAGTTCGCCCACCAGCCGCTGGGCACCCTCGTCCACGGCCTCGCCCTTCGGCAGCACCGAGAAGTACGCGGCGTCGCCCTTCACCAGGGGCCCGTCCACCCGCAGCACCTCGGGCAGCGCGGCGATCCGCTCCCTGTACCGGGCGTACTGGGTGTCGGTGGCCGCACCCTCGGCCAGGACCTCCAGAGCGCCGCCGGGGCTGCCCGGGAAGCCGTCCCGGATGTGCTGCTGGACGATGTGCGACTGCGCGCCCGAGGGCAGCTGGCGGTCGTCGGCCGTCCCGAACTTCACACCCAGGAACGGCAGTCCGAGGACGATGAGGCCGGCCGTGGTGGCCACCGCGAAGAGCGGCGCCCTGCGCATCACGAGGGAGGCCGTGCGCCCCCAGAGAGCTCCGCCGTCGCCCGGATCCGGCCTTCCCCGCCGGAACAGCCGCCGCAGGTCGAGGGAGTTCACCCGGTCTCCGAGGAGCACCAGCGCGGCGGGGAGCAGGATCAGGGCGGCGGCCGCGGCCAGCAGCACGACGGCGATGCCCGCGTAGGCGAAGGAACGCAGGAAGTACTGCGGGAAGACCAGCATCGCGGCGAGCGACACGGCGACCGTGAGGGAGGAGAACAGAACGGTCCGGCCCGCGGTGCGCAGGGTGGTGCCGACCGCGGTGCGCGGTGGGGCGCCGGTGGCCAGCTCCTCGCGGAACCTGCGGACGATGAACAGCGCGTAGTCGATGGCGAGACCGAGACCGAGCGCCGTGGTCAGGTTCATCGCGAAGACCGAGACGTCCGTGACCTCGGTGAGTCCGCGCAGCACGGCATTGGTGCCGAGGATCGCGATGATGCCGACGCCGAGCGGGAGCAGGGCGGCGACGGCGCTCCCGAAGACCATGACCAGCAGCAGGAGGGTCACCGGAAGGGCGATCATCTCGGCCCGGGTCAGGTCCTCCTTGATGGTCGTCTGCATCTCGTGCCGCACGGCGACCGGTCCGCCGATCTCGACCTCGACGGGACCGCTCTTCCCGCGGTAGGAGGGTGCGAGACGGTCCAGGGTGGCGGCCGCGGCCGTCTCGTCGCCGGTGATCCGGGCGGCGATCAGCGCCTCGTGGCCGTCGCGTGCCTTCAGCGCGGGTGAACCGGACTGCCAGTAGGAGCCGACGCCGGTGATTCCGGGCTCGGCGGCCAGGCGCGCCGCTGTCCGCTTGGCCTCGGCGGCGACCGAGGGGTCGTCGACCGAGGCTGCGCCCGCGTCGAGCAGGAGCAGCAGGTTGGGCTGCGAGGCGGGGAACTCCCGCTCCAGCGCCTTCGTCGCGTACGTCGACTCCGCGGTCGGGTCCTCCCAGCCGCCGCTGCCGAGCCGGTCCGCGACCCCGCTGCCGGCGACCACGGCGAGCGCGGTCAGCAGGAGGGCGACGAGCAGGGAGAGCCGTGGCCGTGCGGTCACGAACCGGGTCCAACCGCCGAGCCGCGCATCCCCGCCCGCGCCTCCGCCCGCACGCTCGACCGAGCCCTGGCTCCTGCCTCCACCCGAGCCCTGCCCCGAGCCGTGGCCTCCACCGCCGCCCGGACCCACACCCTCGCCCGCGCCCCCGCCAGGCCTCGCCCCGGGCCCGTCATCCGCGTCGTCGACTTCGGACATGATGCGGTGTCCCCTTCACCGTGACCCGATGACCCGCATCCGTGCAGGCATCATGGATCGCCCATTGCCATAGACTGGCAAACACGAGTCCTCGCTCGCGTTTTTCAAGAATGCGAGCGACCACTCGCGTTTGTCAATCGCGTCCCGAGAAGCTGGGGATAACCCGTGCCCGAGAAGCAGCAGACCGAGGAGTCGCCGACGCTGCAGCAGCGCGCCGAGGACAGGCCGCGCCGCCGTCAGGCCCGCGGCGAGCGCCGCATCGCCCAGCTGCTGGAAGCGGCGGCCTCGGTGTTCTGCCGGTCCGGTTACACGGGGGCGAGCACCAACGCCATCGCCCGCGAGGCCGGCGTCTCACCCGGCACGCTCTACCAGTTCTTCCCGAACAAGGAAGCCATCGCGGTCGGCCTCGGCGACCAGTTGCTGGAGCACTGGGCGCAGTCGCACGGACAGGCGCTCGCCCCGGAGAACATCGGCCTCCCGCTGGACCGGATGCTCGACGCGATCCTCGACCCGCTGATCGCGTTCAACGTCGAGAACCCGGCCTTCGCCGTTCTGATGCACGGCCCGGACACCCCGGGAGCGATCATCGAGGAGATCGGGACCGTGCACTGCACCCTCCTCGCCCGCGTCGAGGAGATGATCGCGACCCGCCTGCCGGACATGCCGTCCGAGCAGCGCACACGCACGGCGAACATGACGCTCCACCTCTTCAAGGCCGGCCTCACCCTGATCATGTCCCACGAGGGCGCCGAACGGGCCGCCTACGTCGCGGAGCTGAAAACGGTCATGCACCGCTATCTGGAGCCGCTGCTCGAAGGCGGGCCGCCGGCCGACCGCTGAGCCGCGCCGGACGGGGCGACGCCGAGATCCGGTCTGCGACATCGTGGACATCTGCCATAAGGTTCGGACAAATCGATCGGTGTTCCGCGGATCGATCCGTCCACGCGCCCCCGTGTCACGCATCCACGGGGCGCCCCGGGCGGGCCGGAACGCGGGTCCCCCTCCGAACCCGCGGGTCCGCCCCCGAAGGGACAAGGGATGACCGTGAGCCAGAATCAGCCGCCGGGCGCGCCCCCGGCCCGCATTCCAGGACCGCAGCAGCCCCCGCGGTCCCACCCCCGGATCCCGGCCGCCCCCACCCTGGAAGTGCCGCCCGGGCGTCGGACCGGCCCTCCGGGCGCCGACCGCGATCGTCACGTACGGGAGCGCCGGACCCGGGCGTGAACCTGATCCCCGGCCGCTTCCCGACCGGCGGCACCCTCGGCGGGCGGCCCGTTCCTCGTCGTGCTCGCGGGGGCGGCCCGGGCACCCTCGCCGACACATCGCGACCCTCGTTGGAGAAATACCCCCTAGGGGTATAATGTGGAGAGCGTCGAGGGAACCCTGGGTTCCCAGGGATCCCTCCGGCACACGCACACACCGGACGCCTCGACGAGGAGTAACGCCATGACCGCCCAGACCGGCACCCCGGGTTCCGTCACCACCGTCTACCAGGTGAGCGGCATGAGCTGCGGGCACTGTGAAGGCTCCATCAGCAGCGAGATCTCCGAGATCTCCGGCGTGAGCTCGGTGAAGGCCGTCGCCTCGACCGGCGAGGTCACCGTCGTCTCCGAGACCGCGCTCGACGAGAGCGCCGTGCGCGCCGCGGTGGACGAGGCGGGCTTCGAGCTCGTCGGCCCGGCCTGAGCGAGACCCCAGCAGCCCCTCTCCTCCACACCGGGCCGTGCCGACCGGCTGATACCGGCTCCGCGCGGTCCGGCTCATTCCTGGAGCCGGACCATGACCACCGCAGCACCCGAGACGCCCGTAGGCGCGACCTCGGACATCGAACTCTCCATCGGCGGCATGACCTGCGCCTCCTGCGCGGCCCGCGTCGAGAGGAAGCTCAACCGCATGGACGGGGTCACCGCCACCGTCAACTTCGCGACGGAGAAGGCCAAGGTCTCCTACCCCGAGGGGGTACGGGTCGCCGATCTGATCGCCACCGTGGTGAGGACGGGCTACACCGCCGAGGAGCCCCCGCCGCCCGCGGCGCCCGCCGCTCCCCAGGAAGCGGCCCCGCCGGCCGGCGACGACCCCGAGACGGCCTCGCTGCGCCAACGGCTGGCCGTCTCCGCGCTGCTCGCGCTGCCCGTCGTCCTCATGTCGATGGTCCCGGCCCTCCAGTTCGACAACTGGCAGTGGCTCTCACTGACACTCGCCGCGCCCGTCGTGGTCTGGGGCGGGCTGCCCTTCCACCGGGCCGCCCTGACGAACGCGCGGCACGGCGCGGCCACCATGGACACCCTGGTCTCGGTCGGCACCCTCGCCGCGTTCGGCTGGTCCCTGTGGGCGCTGTTCTTCGGCGACGCGGGGATGCCGGGCATGCGGCACGGCTTCGAGTTCACCGTCTCCCGTACGGACGGGGCGTCCACGATCTATCTGGAGGTCGCCGCGGGTGTCATCGCGTTCATCCTGCTCGGCCGCTTCCTGGAGGCCCGCTCCAAGCGGCGCGCGGGAGCGGCGCTGCGGGCGCTGATGGAGCTCGGCGCCAAGGACGTCCGGGTCCTGCGGGGCGGCCGTGAGGTCCGCCTCCCGGTGGCACAGCTGACGGCCGGCGACCGCTTCGTCGTACGCCCCGGCGAGAAGATCGCCACCGACGGGACCGTCGTCGAGGGAGCGTCGGCCGTGGACGCGTCCATGCTGACCGGCGAGTCGGTGCCGGTGGACGTGGGCGTCGGGGACGCCGTCACCGGTGCGACCGTGAACGCCGGGGGCCGGCTCGTCGTCGAGGCCACCCGGGTCGGCGCGGACACCCAGCTCGCGCGGATGGCCCGGCTCGTCGAGGACGCGCAGAACGGCAAGGCCGAGGTGCAGCGGCTCGCCGACCGGATCTCCGGGGTCTTCGTGCCCGTCGTGCTGGTCGTCGCTGTCGTTACCTTCGCGGCCTGGATCGCGGTCACCGGCGACACGGTCGCGGCCTTCACGGCCGCCGTCGCGGTGCTGATCATCGCCTGTCCGTGCGCGCTCGGCCTGGCCACCCCGACCGCCCTGATGGTCGGCACGGGCCGCGGCGCCCAGCTGGGCATCCTCATCAAGGGACCCGAGGTCCTGGAGTCCACGCGCCGAGTCGACACCGTCCTGCTGGACAAGACCGGCACGGTGACGACGGGCCGCATGAGCCTGCACGAGGTGTACGTCGTCGACGGCACCGCCGAGAAGGACCTCCTGCGGCTCGCCGGAGCCCTGGAGCACGCCTCGGAGCATCCGATTGCCCGAGCGATCGCGGCAGGCGCTCAGGAGCGCACAGGCGGCCTTCCCGCGCCGGAACACTTCGAGAACGTGCCCGGCCGCGGCGTACGCGGGCGGGTGGACGGCCACGACGTCACCGTCGGCCGCTTCCCGGGCTCACTCCCCGAACCGCTTGCGGACGCGAAGAGCGCGGCCGAGGCGGCGGGCCGCACGGCCGTCGTCGTCGCCCTGGACGGCGCGCCGGCGGGTGTCGTGACCGTCGCGGACACGGTCAAGGAGACCAGCGCCGAGGCCGTACGCGAACTGCGCGCCCTCGGGCTCACACCGATGCTGCTGACCGGTGACAACCGGGCGGTCGCCCAGGCCGTGGCGCGGGCGGTCGGCATCGACGCCGTCGACGTGATCGCCGAGGTGCTGCCCGAGGACAAGGTCGCCGTGGTGGAACGGCTTCAGCGCGAGGGGCGGACCGTCGCGATGGTCGGCGACGGGGTGAACGACGCGGCGGCGCTCGCCACCGCGGATCTGGGCCTGGCGATGGGGACGGGGACGGACGCGGCGATCGAGGCGAGCGACCTGACACTCGTGCGCGGGGACCTGCGGGTGGCCGCGGACGCGATCCGGCTGGCGCGCAGCACCCTGTCGACCATCAAGGGAAACCTGGTCTGGGCCTTCGGCTACAACGTGGCGGCGCTCCCGCTGGCCGCCGCCGGCCTGCTGAACCCCATGATCGCGGGAGCGGCGATGGCCTTCTCATCGGTCTTCGTGGTCACGAACAGCCTTCGACTGAGAGCATTCGCGTGACGACGGACCATGAGTCCCCCTAGAGTCCAACGCGAGCCTCACATAAGCTCTTCACAAGGCTCGCGCATCTTCCTTACGCTTGGTCCTCGATTCCCATACCGGGTCTCTTGCTTATCTTCAGGACATACGCAAGAGACTCAGATCACAGTGATGTGAACGTAACCACCGAAGGGGTTCGTCAGTCTAAGTTGGCGATGTCAGAAGCGTCTTGGGGGGCGTGACTGGCATCTGGGGATGTCTTGGGGGACGTTCCCGGAAATTGCGTCGCCGGGGCACGTACAGCGGGGAGCTTTGAGCGGCCCTCCCGATCCGTACGCGTCCCGGCAGATCGCAGCACCGCACTACGGCGAGCTCCGCTCGCCCGGCTACACCGCCGGCCTCGCGCCGGCACACAGCGATTCAGGCGCTGTCCCACAGACGCCCGGCCGGATCCCGTGGGGGGAATCCGCACCGGGACAAGGAAAGCGCCCTGACTGCCGGCCCGTGGGGGGACCAGTAGCAGGGCGCTTTCCGTTTTTTCGCCTTGATACGAGCTTCACCGGGCCCCTCGTACGGAGCCCGGTGGTCGTGTACGAGCCTCTAGCGGGCCTCGACCGGCACGAAGTCGCGCTCGACGACACCCGTGTAGATCTGCCGCGGGCGACCGATGCGGGAGCCGGGCTCCTTGATCATCTCGTGCCACTGGGCGATCCAGCCCGGCAGCCGGCCGAGGGCGAACAGGACCGTGAACATCTCGGTCGGGAAGCCCATGGCCCGGTAGATCAGACCCGTGTAGAAGTCGACGTTCGGGTAGAGGTTGCGCGAGACGAAGTACTCGTCGGAGAGCGCGTGCTCCTCCAGCTTGAGGGCGATGTCCAGCAGCTCGTCGGACTTGCCGAGAGCGGAGAGGACGTCGTGCGCCGCGGCCTTGATGATCTTCGCGCGCGGGTCGAACGACTTGTACACCCGGTGGCCGAAGCCCATCAGGCGGACGCCGTCCTCCTTGTTCTTCACCTTGCGGATGAAGGAGTCGACGTCGCCGCCGTTGGCCTTGATGCCCTCGAGCATCTCCAGGACGGACTGGTTGGCGCCGCCGTGCAGCGGGCCCCACAGCGCGGAGATGCCGGCGGAGATCGAGGCGAACATGTTCGCCTGCGAGGAGCCGACCAGACGCACGGTGGACGTCGAACAGTTCTGCTCGTGGTCCGCGTGCAGGATCAGCAGCTTGTCGAGCGCGGAGACGACCACCGGGTCGAGCTCGTACTCCTGCGCGGGGACCGAGAAGGTCATGCGCAGGAAGTTCTCGACGTACCCGAGGTCGTTGCGCGGGTAGACGAAGGGGTGGCCGATCGACTTCTTGTACGCGTACGCCGCGATCGTCGGAAGCTTGGCGAGCAGCCGGATCGTGGAGAGGTTGCGCTGCTTCTCGTCGAACGGGTTGTGGCTGTCCTGGTAGAAGGTCGACAGCGCCGAGACCACCGACGACAGCATCGCCATCGGGTGGGCGTCGCGCGGGAAGCCCCTGTAGAAGTTCTTGACGTCCTCGTGCAGCAGGGTGTGCTGCGTGATTTCGTTCTTGAAGGTGGAGAGCTCGTCGACGTTCGGGAGCTCGCCGTTGATCAGCAGGTAGGCCACCTCCAGGAAGGTGGAACGCTCGGCCAGCTGCTCGATCGGGTAACCGCGGTAGCGGAGGATGCCCTGCTCACCGTCGAGATAGGTGATCGCGGATTTGTAGGCGGCCGTATTGCCGTACCCACTGTCCAGCGTCACCAGACCGGTCTGGGCGCGGAGCTTGCCGATGTCGAAGCCCTTGTCGCCGACGGTGCTGTCGATCACCGGGTAGGTGTACTCGCCATCGCCGTACCGCAGTACTACAGAGTTGTCGCTCACGTCATCCCTCACCGACGTTGTGCCTCTTCTTCGAGGTGCCCTGACTGTCTCTACCATCCCCCATTTGGCCCTGGAGAGTGCACTCGGGGTCGACCATTGGGCCTATCGGCGGCACTCAGTGCCGCCAACCTGCTCATCCTGCCCCGTTCGTCGCGCAACCGGAAGTGCTCTGTGACCTTCATGACTCGTTTGATCGATCATTTTTTGTGACGGCCCGCGCGCCGCGCCCGAAAGGCCCCGTTCAGCGCCCGAACGGGCCGGTTCGCCTCGCGAGGAGGGGGTGGTTCACGAGCCGGACAGCCGGAAGTCCAGGGCCGTGCACCGGCGTCCCGCCGACACCGTACGCACCGCCTGGCCTATCGCCTTGCGCGAACCGACGAGGACGACCAGCTTCTTCGCCCGGGTGACCGCCGTGTAGAGCAGATTGCGCTGAAGCATCATCCAGGCGCCCGTGGTCACCGGGATCACCACCGCCGGGTACTCGCTGCCCTGGGAACGGTGGATGGTCACCGCGTAGGCGTGGGCCAGCTCGTCGAGTTCGTCGAAGTCGTACGGCACCTCCTCGTCCTCGTCCGTGCGCACCGTCAGGCGCTGTTCGACCGGATCGAGGGAGGTGACGACGCCCACGGTGCCGTTGAAGACGCCGTTCTCACCCTTGTCGTAGTTGTTGCGGATCTGGGTGACCTTGTCGCCGACCCGGAAGACCCGGCCGCCGAGCCGCTTCTCGGCGAGGTCCGGACGGCCGGGGGTGATGGCCTGCTGGAGCAGTCCGTTCAGGTGACCCGCGCCGGCCGGTCCCCGGTGCATGGGCGCGAGGACCTGGATGTCCCGGCGGGGGTCCAGACCGAATTTGGCCGGAATCCGCCGGGCCGCCACGTCGACGGTGAGCCGCCCGGCCTCCTCGGTGTCGTCCTCGACGAACAGGAAGAAGTCCTTCATGCCGTCGGTGAGCGGGTGCTGCCCGGAGTTGATCCGGTGCGCGTTGGTGACCACCCCGGACTGCTGGGCCTGGCGGAAGACCTTGGTGAGACGCACCGCCGGGACCGGGCCCCGGTCGGCGAGCAGATCGCGCAGCACCTCGCCCGCGCCGACGCTCGGCAGCTGGTCGACATCGCCGACGAAGAGCAGGTGGGCGCCCGGGGGAACCGCCTTGACCAGCTTGTTGGCGAGCAGCAGGTCGAGCATGGAGGCCTCGTCGACGACGACCAGGTCGGCGTCCAGCGGGCGGTCCCTGTCATAGGCCGCGTCGCCGCCCGGCTTGAGCTCCAGGAGCCGGTGCACCGTGGAGGCCTCGGCTCCGGTGAGCTCGGCGAGACGCTTGGCGGCCCGGCCGGTGGGCGCGGCGAGAACCACCTTGGCCCCCTTGGCGCGGGCCAGCTCCACGATCGAGCGGACCGTGAACGACTTGCCGCAGCCCGGACCTCCGGTGAGCACGGCGACCTTCTCGGTGAGCGCGAGCCGGACCGCCGCCTCCTGCTCGGGGGCCAGCTCCGCGCCCGTACGCCCCTTCAGCCAGGTCAGCGCCTTGTCCCAGACCACGTCGTGGAAGCCGGGCATCCGGTCCCGGTCGGTGCGCAGCAGGCGCAGCAGCTGCGCGGAGAGCGAGAGTTCGGCGCGGTGGAACGGGACGAGGTAGACGGCCGTCACCGGGTCGCCGCCTTCCGGGCCCGGAACCCTCTCCCGTACGACACCGGGGTCCTCGCCCTCCTCCGCGGGCGCCGCCAGCTCGGCCAGGCACTCGATGACCAGGCCCGTGTCGACCTGGAGCAGCTTCACCGCGTCCGCGATCAGCCGCTCCTCGGGGAGGTAGCAGTGGCCCTGGTCGGTGGACTGCGACAGGGCGTACTGAAGGCCGGCCTTGACGCGCTCCGGGCTGTCGTGCGGGATGCCGACGGACTGGGCGATCTTGTCGGCGGTGAGGAAGCCGATGCCCCAGACGTCGGACGCCAGGCGGTAGGGCTGGTTCTTCACGACCGAGATCGACGCGTCGCCGTACTTCTTGTAGATGCGGACCGCGATGGAGGTGGACACCTCGACGGTCTGGAGGAAGAGCATGACCTCCTTGATCGCCTTCTGCTCCTCCCAGGCGTCGGCGATCCTCCCGGTGCGCTTGGGGCCGAGTCCCGGGACCTCGATGAGCCGCTTCGGCTCCTCCTCGATGATCCGCAGGGTGTCAAGGCCGAAGTGCTGGGTGATGCGGTCGGCGAAGACCGGGCCGATGCCCTTGACCAGGCCGGAGCCGAGATAGCGGCGGATGCCCTGGACGGTGGCCGGGAGCACCGTCGTGTAGTTCTCCACGGTGAACTGCTTGCCGTACTGCGAATGAGAGCCCCAGCGGCCCTCCATGCGCAGGGACTCGCCGACCTGGGCGCCGAGAAGCGAGCCGACGACGGTGAGCAGATCGCCGGCTCCGCGGCCGGTGTCGACCCGGGCGACCGTGTATCCGTTCTCCTCGTTGGCGTACGTGATGCGTTCGAGCACGCCTTCCAGCGTGGCCAGTCGCCGCTCACCCGTCTGGGCGGCCCCCGCCTGATCGGTCATGATCCGAAGGTACCGCCCGCCTCCGACAGCGCCGTGGCACTGTGGACAACTCACCCCTCGGGGGCCCGCGGAAAATTTCGAGGGGCCCGGTCCTTCGACCGGGCCCCTCGGCTTTCCCCTCCGTGTCAGAACCCCCGCGATCCCCCCGGATCCCCCCTCCAAAGGTCCTGATGCCACGTACGACCCACGAGGCCGCGGAAGGGTTGCACGGACTTCCGAAGATTTTTTATCCGGCGTGCTCCAGGAACCGTCCCACCGTCTCCGCCAGCACCTCGCGCCCGCCCCGGGCCCACAGCCCGTCGTTGAAGAGTTCGACCTCGACGGGTCCCGTGTAACCCGCCGCCTCGACCATGCCCCGCCAGGCGCGGAAGTCGATCGAGCCGTCGCCGAGCTGGCCGCGGCCGTTGAGGACGCCCTCGGGAAGCGGGGTGGTCCAGTCGGCGAGCTGGAAGGCGTGGATGCGGCCCCCGGCCCCGGCGCGGACGACCTGGGCGGGGGCCGTGTCGTCCCACCAGAGGTGGTACGTGTCGACGGTGACGCCCACCTGGTCGGCGGGGAAGCGCTCCGCGAGGTCCAGCGCCTGGGCGAGCGTGGAGACCACGCAGCGGTCGGCCGCGTACATGGGGTGGAGCGGTTCGACGGCCAGCCGTACGCCGCGGGAGGCGGCGTACGGGCCCAGTTCGCCGAGCGCGTCGGCGATGCGCTCACGGGCGCCGCGCAGGTCCTTCGAGCCGGGCGGCAGGCCGCCGGAGACCAGGACGAGGGTGTCGGTTCCGAGCGTCGCGGCCTCGTCGACGGCCGCCCGGTTGTCGTCCAGGGCGAGCTTGCGCTCTCCCGGGTCGATCGCGGTGAGGAAGCCGCCCCGGCACAGGGTGGTGACGGCCAGACCCGCGTCGTGGACGAGTCTCGCGGTGGCGTCGAGGCCGTAGGACCGCACGGGTTCACGCCAGAGGCCGACGCCCGGGATCCCCGTCTCCAGGCAGGCTTCGACCAGTTCGGGCATCGACAGCTGTTTGACCGTCATCTGGTTGACGGAGAAGCGGGCCAGGCTGCTCATGCGGTCACTCCGTACAGGGCGAGCAGGGTCTTCATCCGGGTCTCGGCGCGTTCGGGGTTCGGGAACAGGCCCAGTCCGTCGGCCAGTTCGTAGGCGCGGGCGAGGTGCGGCAGTGAGCGCGCCGACTGGAGGCCGCCCACCATCGCGAAGTGCTCCTGGTGGCCCGCGAGCCAGGCCAGCAGGACGACGCCGGTCTTGTAGAAGCGGGTCGGGGGCTGGAAGAGGTGCCGGGACAACTCGACCGTGGGGTCGAGGAGTTCGCGGAAGCCCTTGACGTCACCGGTGTCCAGGACCCGTACGGCCCGCGCGGCGAGGGGGCCGAGCGGATCGAAGATGCCGAGCAGCGCGTGACTGAAGCCGCGTTCGTCGCCCGCGATCAGCTCGGGGTAGTTGAAGTCGTCGCCGGTGTAGCAGCGGACGCCGTCCGGCAGTCGGCGGCGCAGTTCGACCTCCCTGCGGGCGTCCAGCAGGGAGACCTTGACGCCGTCCACCTTGTCGGGGTGGGCGGCGATCACCTCCAGGAACACCTCCGTGGCCGCGTCCAGGTCGCCGTGGCCCCAGTAGCCCTCCAGGGCCGGGTCGAACATCGGGCCCAGCCAGTGCAGGATCACCGGGTCGGCGGCCTGGCGCAGGAGGTGGCCGTAGACGTCGAGGTAGTCCTCGGGTCCGGCGGCGGTCGCGGCGAGCGCGCGGGAGGCCATCAGGATCGCCCGCGCGCCCGACTCCTCGACGAGGGCGAGCTGTTCCTCGTAGGCGGCCCGCACCTCGTGGAGGGTGGCCGGGCCGGTGAGCTGGTCCGTTCCGACACCGCAGGCGATCGCGCCGCCGACGGCCCTGGCCTCGGCGGAGGACCGGCGCACGAGCTCGGCCGCCCCGGCCCAGTCCAGGCCCATCCCCCGCTGGGCGGTGTCCATCGCCTCGGCGACACCGAGGCCGTGCGACCACAGATGGCGCCGGAAGGCGAGCGTGGCGTCCCAGTCGACGGCGGCGGGCGTATCGGGCGAGACGTCCGCGTACGGGTCGGCGACGACATGCGCGGCCGAGAAGACCGTGCGGGAGGCGAGGGGTTCGCCGGCGGGGAGGAGGGCGAGGGGGTCGGTGCGCGGTTCGTAGGTCCGCAACCGGCCGTCGGTGCCGGGGAGTCGGATGGTCACAGCGAAATCTCCGGCACGTCGAGGCGGCGGCCCTCGGCCGAGGACTTCAGGCCCAGCTCGGCGAGTTGGACGCCGCGGGCGCCTGCGAGGAGGTCCCAGCGGTAGGGGGCGTCGGCGTAGACGTGCCGCAGGAACAGCTCCCACTGGGCCTTGAACCCGTTGTCGAACTCGGCGTTGTCGGGAACCTCCTGCCACTGGTCGCGGAAGGAGTAGGTGGCCGCGATGTCCGGGTTCCAGACCGGCTTGGGGGTGGAACCGCGGTGCTGGACACGGCAGTTGCGCAGCCCGGCGACGGCCGATCCCTCCGTGCCGTCGACCTGGAACTCGACCAGTTCGTCACGGTTGACGCGCACGGCCCAGGAGGAGTTGATCTGGGCGACCGCGCCGCCCTCCAGCTCGAAGATGCCGTAGGCGGCGTCGTCGGCCGTGGCGTCGTACGGCTTGTCGCGCTCGTCCCAGCGCTGCGGGATGTGGGTGGCGGTGAGCGCCTGCACCGAGGTGACCCGGCCGAACAGCTCGTGCAGGACGTACTCCCAGTGCGGGAACATGTCGACGACGATGCCGCCGCCGTCCTCGGCGCGGTAGTTCCAGGAGGGCCGCTGGGCCCGCTGCCAGTCGCCCTCGAAGACCCAGTAGCCGAACTCCCCGCGGACGGACAGGATCCGCCCGAAGAAGCCGCCGTCGACGAGCCGCTTCAGCTTGAGCAGGCCGGGGAGGAAGAGCTTGTCCTGCACGACGCCGTGCTTGACGCCGGCGGCGTGCGCGAGGCGGGCCAGGTCGAGAGCTCCGTCGAAACCCGTGGCGGTGGGCTTCTCGGTGTAGATGTGCTTGCCCGCGGCGACGGCCTTGCGAAGGGCCTCCTCGCGTGCGGACGTCACCTGGGCGTCGAAGTAGAGGTCGACGGACGGGTCGGCGAGGACCGCGTCCAGGTCCGTCGACCAGTGGTCGAGGCCGTGCCGCTCGGCGAGCGCCTTCACGGCGTGCTCCCGGCGGCCGACGAGGACGGGCTCGGGCCACAGCACGGTGCCGTCGCCGAGGTCGAGACCGCCCTGGTCGCGCAGGGCGAGGATCGAGCGGACCAGATGCTGGCGGTAGCCCATGCGTCCCGTCACGCCGTTCATGGCGATCCGCACCGTCTTGCGTGTCACGTCATTCCCTTCGTACGCGTCAGGCGCCGAGCGCGCTCACAGGTGAGCGTGGCAGCAAGCGCTTTCTATCCGTTGAGAAGCTAGCCTCTCTGCAGCGGTCCGGACAAGACCACCGTGAAGTCGAGTTGTTCGAGGGGGCGAACAACGGGGGCCGTTGGCCGTATGGTCTGCACGGACCCTGCCCACAGGAAGCGGCGTACCCGGCCTTCGGCTCCGTGTTCGACGCCGTACGACGAGGCATGACCAGGCACGACGACGTACGACACGTACGAAGTGGTACGACGAGACGCGCGACCGGAGGACGACGAGATGACGGTGACCCTGGCGGACGTGGCGGCCCGCGCGCAGGTCTCTCCCGCGACGGTGTCGCGCGTGCTGAACGGGAACTATCCCGTGGCCTCCTCCACCCGTGAGCGGGTACTGCGCGCGGTGGACGAGCTGGACTATGTGCTGAACGGTCCCGCGAGCTCGCTGGCCGCGGCGACCTCCGACCTCGTCGGCATCCTGGTCAACGACATCGCCGACCCCTTCTTCGGGATCATGGCGGCCGCGATCCAGTCGGAGATCGGCGGTCCCGGGGGGCGCGCGGGCGGGGAGCGGCTCGGGGTCGTCTGCAACACCGGCGGCTCCCCCGAGCGCGAACTCACCTATCTCACGCTCCTTCAGCGCCAACGCGCGGCCGCGGTCGTGCTCACCGGCGGCGCCATAGAGGACACCGCCCACGCCGGCGCCGTGGCGGCGAAGCTGCGCAGACTGGCGGAGGCGGGCACCCGGGTCGTGCTGTGCGGGCGGCCGCCCGCGCCCGAGGCACCCGATGCGATCGCGCTGACCTTCGACAACCGCGGCGGCGGCAAGCAGCTCACCGAGCATCTGATCGGACTCGGCCACCGGTGGCTCGGCTACATCGCGGGCCCCGAGGAACGCACGACGACCCGTCACCGGCTGGAGGGGCACCGCGCCGCGCTCGACGCCCACGGCATCGGGGACGACCCCAGGCGTACCGTGCACGGCCGCTACGACCGCCGCGCCGGTTACGAGGCGACGCTCGAACTCCTGCGCCGCGACCCCTCGTTGACGGCCGTCGTCGCCGCGAACGACACCGTGGCGCTGGGCGCGTGCGCCGCCCTGCGCGACTCCGGGCTGCGCATCCCGGACGACGTGTCCGTCGCGGGCTTCGACGATCTGCCGTTCAGCATCGACGCCGTACCCGCCCTCACGACCGTACGCCTGCCGCTCTCCGAGGCGGGCGCCCGCGCCGGGCGGATCGCCATGGGCCGCGAGGAGCCGCCGCCGGGCGGGATCGCGACGGTGCGGGGGGAGCTGATGGTGCGGGGGTCCACCGGGGTTCCCCGGGCCGACCTCTCCTTTCCCGGGGCACCCCGGGGCTGACCTTCCCTCGCCGGGGCGCCCCGGGACACCGGGAGATGATCACCGTTTCCGGGAGAACCCGGGCCGGACTCCTTGTCGGGACAACCCGGCCGGACTCCGTTCCCAGGCACCCCGAGACCGGCCTCTCCTCGCCGGGCTGCCCCGGACACCCGGGGCCGATCACCGTTGTCGGGACACCCCGGCCGGACTCCCCTCGCCCGAACACCCCCGACACCCAGGGCCGATCACCGTTGCCGGAACACCCCGGCCGGACTCCGTTCCCAGGCACCCCGAGACCGGCCTCTCCTCGCCGGGCTGCCCCCGACACCCGGGGCCGATCACCGTTGCGCGGCGAGAGCGGCGCGGAAGGAGGGTGCTGGGGGATAGGCGGCTCGATGTGGGGCGTTCTATGCTCGGGGCAGTTGCTTCTCTGACTGAGTCAGCTATCCGGGCAGAGCAGGCCACCGCGACCATCCTGAGCCGACCTCCGGGGCCGATCATGACCATTCAGGACATCCGTTCCTTCAACCGCTTCTACACGAACGTCATCGGCGCGCTCGACTACGGCCGCCATCTCTACGCGCCGTACACGCTGACCGAGTCCCGCGTCCTCTACGAGCTGGCGCACACGCCCCAGACCGACGCCGCCGATCTCCGGGCCGAACTCTCGCTGGACTCCGGCTATCTGAGCCGGATTCTGAACAAGTTCGAGCAGGACGGGCTGGTCGAGCGCGCCGCGTCCGAGAAGGACCCCCGGCGTCGCCGGATCACACTCACCGGGCCCGGCAGGGAGGCCGCCGGTCTGCTCGACGAGCGGGCGCGCCAGACCGTGGCTTCGCAGCTGGCGACCGTGGCCCCCGCCGACCGGCCACGGCTCGCGGAGGCGATGCGAACGGTGCGGACACTCCTGGGCGACGGGCGGGCCGCGCCCCGCCGCGAGGATGTCGTCCTGCGCGAACCGGGCCCCGGCGACCTCGGCTGGATCGTGCAGCGCAACGCGGCGCTGTACGCGGCCGAGTACGGCTGGAACGCCGACTACGAGGGTCTGGTCGCGAGGATCGTCGCCGACTTCGCCGAGGATCACGACCCCCACCTGGAGCGGGTGTGGATCGCCGAGCTCGACGGGCGGCCCGTCGGATGCGTGATGTGCGTACGGGACGACGCTCCCGGCACGGCCCGCCTCCGACTGCTGATCGTCGAGCCGGAGACGCGCGGGCTCGGCATCGGCGACCGTCTCGTCGGGGCCGTCATCGACTTCGCGCGCGGTGTCGGCTATCACGACCTCGTCCTGTGGACCAACGACATCCTGGCCGCCGCGCGCCGCGTCTACCAGCGTCACGGCTTCGTCCTGGTCGCCGAGAAACCGCACCGGTCCTTCGGGGCGGATCTGGTGGGCCAGGACTGGCGGCTGGACCTGCGCGCCGGACCGGAGTGACACGGACCGGGGCGACACGGACCGGAGTGACGCGGACCGGATGCCCGCCGAGGGGACTGGGCGGGCGTCCACGGGCGGGTTCGGGCCGACGTCCGCCAGGGGCGCGGGAGGAGGTCCGCCGAGGCGCGGGAAGGATCTGGCGGTCTCGACTGGTGAACAGCCCGTCCGCCCGCTGAGCGAAACCGCATCACAGAGTTAACTCAAATACCTACCGTACGTGACTGCTCACGCAACCTTGATACGAGACCGTACTCCCACCAAGTGGCCCGTTCTCAGGGGGAGTTGGCATATATGCAAGGCACCGTGGACGGCTTCGGATACGGGGTGGTGACTCCCGTGGCCTCCTACCTCATCGCCTGTCTGGGCAGCGCTCTGGGGCTGCGCTGCGTCGTCCGTTCCCTGAACAACCGGCAGTCGTGGAAGCCCGGTTGGCTGGCCCTCGGGGCGGCGACGATCGGCTGCGGCATCTGGACCATGCACTTCGTCGCGATGGTCGGCTTCCGGATCCAGGGGATCCAGATCGACTACGACGCGGGACTCACGGTTCTCAGCCTCGTCGTGGCGGTCGCGGTGGTCGGCGTCGGAGTCTTCGCCGTGGGATACCGCGGAGCCACCGCCACCACTCTGACCGCCGCCGGGATCTTCACGGGGCTCGGCGTAGCCGCGATGCACTACGTGGGCATGGCGGCGATCCACCTGAACGGGTCCCTCGAGTACGACTCGCTCACGGTCGGGGCCTCCGTGCTGATCGCGGTCGCCGCGGCGACCGCCGCCCTGTGGGCCGCCGCCTCGTACCGGGGCTTCCTCGCCGCCCTCGGCGCGAGTCTCCTCATGGGCGTCGCCCTGACCGGCATGCACTACACCGGCATGGCCGCCCTCGGAGTGCGCCTGCACGGCGCGACCGACGCCTCCTACATCACCGGGATGAACGGCGACGCGTCGCCGGCCTCGGTCCTGCTCCCCATGCTCATCGGACCGGTCGTCTTCCTGATCCTGGCCGGAGTGGTGGTCATGTTCGACCCCCAGCTCGTCCTCGGCGACGGGGACTGGAGCCGGGCCACCCCGCGTCGGCGCCGCGCCACGGCCGCCCTCCCCGAGCGCCCCGCGCACCCCCCGCACACCAGCTCGCTCTTCGACCCCCGGGACCAGCGGGCGGGGCGGCGCACTACCCCGCGCGGGCGGTGAGCTCCACCGTCCCGTCGAGGCACCACTCCAGCACGGCGGGCCACGGACCGTAGCCCGCGTCCATGTCGAGGTGCCCGGCTCCCGGCAGGATCCGGGCCGGTACGCCCAGCGGGTCGCCGTAGACCGTGTCGGCACCCTCGGGGCAGTACGGGTCGCCGTCGCCCGCGACCAGCCGGGTGTGCCCCGGAAGCGTGAAGTCCAGCTCGGCCAGGGCGAACCCGGCGATCTGCGGCAGCCCCGCGAGGACGGAGGCGGACGGCGGGGCGACGAGCAGCACCCTGTCGACGCCGGCCAGGCCCGGCAGCCCGCGCGCGGCGGCGTGCAGCCACAGCACGGCCGAGGCGCTGTGGGCGACGACCACGCGCTCGGCGCCGTCCAACGCGTCCAGATGGCGGGCCACTTCCGCCAGCCACACGTCCAGGTCCGGGTCGTCGGGGTCCGGCAGCTGCGGATAGACGACCCGCTGACCCAGCTCGCCGAGCCGACCGGCGAGCCAGTGCTGCCAGTGGCCCTCCGGGCGGTGGTTCTGCCAGCCGTGCAGGATCAGGAAGGCGCGCGGGGCTTCGGCGATGCCGTCGGTGCCGTCGATGTCGTACGAGGTCATGAGTTGATCGTTTCCGATCGCCGGCCTTTCGGTCCAGTCGGTCTTGCGTGGTGGACCGGGTGGACGGAACCGCGCGCCAGGACAGCCGACCCGGCCGGGTGAGCGCCGCGGCGGGGTGTCGCCCCGGGGCTCTCTAGCGGGCGGTCTCCGCGGCGGCGCGGGTCGCTCCGCGCACCCTCGCGGCCAACCGGTCCCGGCACTCGGGCCATTCCGCCGCCGTCACCGAATAGATCGCGGAGTCGCGCAGCAGGCCGTCCTCGCCCGGCGCCCAGGAGCGGGACCAGTTGCGCAGGACGCCTTCAAAGCGGGCCCCGGCACGCTCGATCGCGGCGCGGGAGCGGGAGTTGCGGGCGTCGGTCTTCAGGTCCACGCGGGAGACGCGCCACTCCTCGAAGGCGTGCCGGAAGAGCAGGAGCTTCGACTCGGCGTTCAGGCCCGTGCCCTGCGCGGAGGACGCGAGCCAGGTGAACCCGACCTCGACGGCGTCGATCCGGTCGTCCGTGAGCCAGCACCGCGGCTCCCAGTACGCCGTGGCGCCGACCGCCCGTCCGGAGGCCAGGGACACCTGGGCGTAGGGGGCGAGCATGCCCGTCGCGGCGCGGGCGAGCTGTGCGTCGACGTAGTCCTCGACCTGGTCGGCCCGGGGGACCCAGGTGAACGCGTAGGAGTCCCGGTGTTCCTCCGCGGCTTCGGCGAGGTCCGCCGCGTGCCGGTGTCCGAGCGGCTCCAGCCGTACCAACTCGCCTTCCAGTACCGGCCCCTTCATCTGGAAACCCACGCCCCGCACCCTTCGCCGCCCGAATGTGTCCGCTGCGATTCCTATGCCGTCCGGACGGCACGTGTCCAGCGGTTATACGTCCTCGACGGTGCCCGCGTGCCGGGCACGTTCGGCGGCCAGGACGGTGAGATGGCTGGTGAGGGACTCCCGCGGGCCGGACTTCACCAGGTCGGGGTTCCCGGTGGCGACGGCGGCGACGAACGCGTCCATCAGGCCGGCGTCGCCTCCCCCGTGGCCGCCCGCCGCGTCCATGGCGCCCGCGACGGCGAGGTCGACGGCCTCCTCGGTGCGGGTCAGGAAGTCGTAGACGCTCAGACTCCCGCCGTCGCCGCGCAGTTCGCCGCGCGTCCCGAAGATCCGGGTCTGCCGGTCGGCCTGTTCGGTGAAGGCGGTCATGGTGAACGTGGCGGTGGCCCCGGAGGCGAACTCCATCGACACCACCTGGTGGTCGACCACGTCGTTGTCGCAGGCGTACACGCAGCGCCCGTACGGGCCCTCGCGCAGAGCGGTCTCCAGCGCCCCGGGGGTGAAGTCGTCGAGCAGCACGCTGAGCGGCCAGTGGTGTTCGCCGCGGGCGAGCCGGTCGCCGTACTCACGCCGGGCGGAGTAGGGGCAGGTGTTCTCCACCGCGCAGTCCAGGCAGCGGTCGGCCGCGCCCTCGGGCCTGTTCTCGGGCCGGAAGTGCGAGAGGCGTCCGAAACTGGAGACACGGACGGGAGGTTGTCCGAGGACGTACTGCAACCAGTCAAGGTCGTGGCAGGACTTGGCCATCAGCATGGACGTCGCCCGGTCCGTACGGCCCCAGTTGCCGCGGACGAAGGAGTGGGCCTGGTGCCAGAAGCCGACGGGTTCCAGGTGCTGGACGTTGACGACGTCCCCGATCCGGCCGGAGTCCACGACCTCCTTCACGGCGCGGGTGTACCAGGTGTAGCGCAGGACGTGCCCGACCGCGAGGATCACCCCTGCCTTCTCCACCGCGTCGACGATCCGCCGGCACTCGTCCTCGGTCAGGGCCATCGGCTTCTCCAGCAGGATGTGGTAGCCGAGGGCCGCGAACTCCAGTACCGGTTCCAGGTGTTCGCGGTCGAGGGTGCAGATCAGCACGGCGTCCGCGATCCGGCCCCGGGCGGCCAGCACCCGCCAGTCGTCCACCGCCGCGTCCGGCTCCAGGGCGTGGGCGGCCGCGAACCGGCGCCGCCGGGTCTCCCGCGGTTCGGCCACGGCCACCACCTGGGCCCGGTCCGGACGGTTCAGGGCCCAGCGCGCGTGGCCGGTGCCCCGGTCTCCGGCACCGACGACGGCGAGTGTGACAACGGAGGCGACGGAAGACATCTGAGGACCGCTTTCCCAGTCGGGTCGCAGACGCGGTTGGCGCTGTCCGTCGGGAAGTTAACCGCCACGGGCCCCCGCGACAAGACGCCCGCGGCGCTCACCGCTCGGGCTCAGCCGTCCTCCCCGGCCGCTCCGGCGGCGGCCCACGCCCCGAACACCTCGTGGAAGGCCGGGAACGTCTTGCGCACGCATCCCGGGTCGTCGAAGCCGATGCCCGGGGTGCGCAGCGAGGTCACCGCGAAGGCCATGACGACGCGGTGGTCTCCGTACGTCCTGATCTCGGCCGGGGACGGGACGCCCGGGTGGATCTCGATCCAGTCGGGGCCGGTCTCCACCCGGACGCCGAGCCGCCGGAGGTTCTCGGCGCAGGCCTCAAGACGGTCGCACTCCTTGACCCGGGTGTTCGCGACGTCCTCGATGCGGACCGGACCGGTGGCGAAGGGCGCGATGGCCGCGAGCGTCGGCATGGTGTCGGAGATGTCCCGCATGTTGACGGTGAGGCCGCGCAGTTCACCGGTGCCCCGCACGGTCGTGCGGTCGGGCCCGGTCTCCACGTGCGCGCCCATCCGGCGCAGGACGTCCACGAAGCCGAGGTCGCCCTGGAGCGCCCGCGCGCCGAGGCCGTGGACGGTGACCTCCCGGCCGGTCAGGGCGGCCGCCGCGAAGAAGTAGCTCGCGGTGGAGGCGTCGGGCTCGACGGGGTAGGTGGTGGCCCGGTAGCCGCCGGGCGCCACCTCGAAGACGTCGCCCTCCACCCGTACGTCCGCCCCGAACGCGCGCATCATCGCGAGGGTGATCCCGACGTACGGGGCGGAGACGAGGTCGGTGACCTCGACGCGCAGGCCCTTGCGGGTCAGCGGGCCGAGCAGGAGCAGGGCGGTGAGGTACTGGGACGACTGGCCGGCGTCGAGGGTGACCGTGCCGCCCTCCACCCCTGACGCCTCGATGCGCAGCGGGTGGTGGCCCTCCGCCTCCTCGTGCCGCAGGTCCACGCCCAGGTCGCGCAGCGCCTTCGACAGGGGGCCCAGCGGGCGCCTGCGCATCTGGGCGGAGGCGTCGAAGCGGTAGGTGCCGTGGCCCGCGGCGACGAGCGTCGGCAGGAAACGGGCCGTGGTGGCGCCGTCCCGGCAGTACACGTCGGCCCGCGACACCGCCGGACCCTGCGGACGGCCGTCGATGTGCCAGCTGTCCGGGGTCCGGCCGACGCGGTAGCCGAGCCTGGTCAGGCCCTCCGCGAAGCCCTCGGTGTCGTCCGAGCGGAGCGGGCGGACGAGGCGGGTGACCCCGTCGGCCGCCGCTGCCAGGAAGAGCGCGCGGGCGGTGATGGACTTGGAACCGGGGATGTCGACGACGGCCATGGGGTCATGCTGGCGCCCCGGCCCGTTCCGGCGCCGGAACGTCCGCCGACTGGACCTTGCGTGGCGTCAGCGAGGTGAGCGCCACCCCGCCGACCAGCAGGGCCGCCGCCGCCCAGCGCAGCGGGCTGATCGACTCGTGCAGGAACAGCGCCGCCGACGACATCCCGAAGACCGGGACGAGCAGCGAGAAGGGCGCGACGGTGGACGCGGGGTGCCGGTGCAGCAGCCAGCCCCAGGCGCCGAAGCCGAAGACGGTCGTGACCCAGGCGACGTAACCGACCACGGCCGCGCCCTGCCAGTCCAGGGCGCGCAGGGCGTCGAGGTCGCGGGACGGGCCCTCGGTGAGCAGGGAGAGACCGAGCAGGGGGAGGACGGGGACGGTGCTCACCCACACCATGAAGTTCAGCGGGTCGGGCGGGGACGCCTTGCGGGTGAGGACGTTGGACAGGCCCCAGCAGGCCGCCGCCGTGATGACCAGGGCGAAGGCCCCGAGCGGACCGGTCGTGCCCTCGTCGACGGCGGCCAGCCCCACTCCGCACAGGGCCACCGCCATGCCCGCCAGCCGGACGCGGGTGGGCCGTTCGCCGAGGAAGACGAAGGCGAGGATCGCGGTGAAGACGGCCTGGACCTGTATCACCAGGGACGACAGTCCGGCGGGCATCCCGGCGTCCATGCCGATGAACAGCAGTCCGAACTTCGCGACGCCGAGGGCGAGTCCGACCGCCACGATCCATTTCCAGGCCACCTTGGGGCGGCCTACGAAGAAGACGGCGGGCAGGGCTGCCACCAGGAAGCGCAGGGCCGAGAAGAGCAGGGGCGGGAAGTGGTCGAGTCCGACCTCGATGACGGTGAAGTTCACACCCCAGACGGCGGTGACGAGAACGGCGAGGCTGATGTGGGTGGGTCGCATGCGTCGAGCATCGGACGCCCCCACCGTGTAGCACCAGCGCGAATATCTGCAGGGATGGATGAAGCGATGCTTACGTAAGCTGGAGCGCGAGCGAAACCGCGCCCCGGGAGGCCCCCATGCTCGATCTCCAGCGCCTGCGCGCCCTGCACGCCGTCTCGGTACACGGCACGGTCGGCGCCGCCGCGGCCGCCCTCGGTTACACCCCGTCCGCCGTGTCCCAGCAGATCGCGAAACTGGAGCGGGAGACCAGGACCGTCCTGCTGGAACGGCGCGGACGGGGTGTCAGACTCACCGAGCAGGCCGAACAACTCGCGGCCACCGCGCAGGAGTTGATGGTGATCGTGGAGCGGGCGGAGACCGAGCTGGAGGAGCGCCGGGGGCTGCCGGCGGGGCGGCTGACGGTGGCCGCGTTCGCCTCGGCGGCCCGCGGTCTGCTGCCCGCCGTCCTGGCCGATCTGGCCGGCCGGCACCCGGCCCTGGACACCCGGCTGACCGAGATCGACCCGCATCTGTCGGTCGACCTGGTCGCCAAGGGCGCGGTCGACCTGGCCGTCGCGCACGACTGGGACATCGCCCCGCTGCCCGCCCCGCCGGGAGTGGAGCAGGCGGTGATCGGGGACGACCTGTGCGATCTGCTCGTCCCCGCCGGGCACCCCTTCGCCGGACGAGCCGCCGTACGGCGGGAGGACCTGGGCGGCCAGCGCTGGATCTGCCAGCCGCCGGGACGGGTCTGCCACGACTGGCTCGTACGCACCCTGCGCGAGGCGGGCTGCGAGCCGGACATCGTCCACCAGGCCGACGAGAACCCCACCCTCGTCGCCCTCGTCGCCGCCGGGCTGGGCGTCGCCCTCATCCCGCGCCTCGGCCGCGGCACCCTTCCCGAGGGGGTGGTGGAGGTACCGCTCGACCCGCTGCCCGTCCGCCGGCTGTACGCGCTGTGGCGCTCGGGGGCCGCGCGCCGGCCGGCCATCGCCGAGACGGTCCGCACCCTCCGGGCGCACTGGCCGGCGGTCGCGGCACGCGGTTGAGCGGGACCGGGCACCTCATCCACCCCACCCGCACCGACCTGCGGCGTTCCGCCGGATCCCGGGAACCCGGGCCCCTGCCGCTTCGTCACATCCGCGTGCTGCCGGACGGGTCTCCGCGGTGCGGTGTCGGCTTCGCCGCCGACCTCGATCGCCGGCCGATCCTCTCCGCCGCCCGCGGCCGGCGGCACGCCGTCACCGGCGCGCCCCCCTCCAACTGCGCCGGTGACGGCCCCTTCCCGGATACTGTGCACAGCCTTGACTGGAAGAAACTTCCCGGATATTCGTGACTCCTCGGAAGTTTCCTTCACGAGGGAAGGAGCGCTTGTGCGCGACTCCAGCACGGGAAGCACCGCAAGACCGTCCGGACCGGCCGAGCCGGACAGACCGTCAAGACCCTCCCGGCGTACGGTTCTCGCCGCCACGGCGGGCGTCACCGCCGCGCTGGCCGCCGGTCCCCGCGCCCACGCGGCCGGCGCCCGGCCGGGCGCCGACAAGGCACTGCGCGCCCTGATCTCCCGTATGACACTGGAGGAGAAGGTCGGCCAGCTCTTCGTCATGCGGGTGTACGGCCATTCGGCCACCGCCCCCGACCAGGCCGACATCGACGCCAACCTCAAGGAGATCGGCGTCCGCACGGCCGCCGAACTGATCGCCGAGTACCGCGTCGGCGGCATCATCTACTTCGCCTGGGCGCACAACACCCGCGATCCGCACCAGATCGCCGATCTGTCGAACGGGATCCAGCGGGCCTCGCTTGAGCAGCCGCGCGGGCTGCCGCTGCTGATCTCCACCGACCAGGAACACGGGATAGTGGCTCGGGTGGGCAAGCCCGCGACGCTGTTCCCGGGCGCCATGGCCCTGGGCGCGGGCGGCTCGCGGGCCGACGCCCGGACGGTGGGCCGCATCAGCGGCGCCGAACTGCGCGCGATCGGCATCAGCCAGGACTACTCCCCCGACGCCGACGTGAACGTCAACCCGGCCAACCCGGTGATCGGCGTCCGCTCCTTCGGCGCCGACCCGGACGCGGTGGCGGGCCTGGTGGCCGCCGAGGTGAAGGGGTACCAGAGCTCCGGCGTCGCGGCCACGGCCAAGCACTTCCCCGGCCACGGCGACACCGCGGTCGACAGCCACTTCGGATTCCCCGTCATCACCCACAGCCGCGAGCTGTGGTCGGCGCTCGACGCGGTGCCCTTCCGGGCGGCGATCCGCGCCGGCATCGACTCGATCATGACCGCGCACATCATGGTCCCGGCGCTCGACCCGGCCGGCGATCCCGCCACCCTCTCCCACCCGATCCTCACCGGCATCCTGCGCGGCGAACTGGGCTACGACGGCGTCGTGGTGACGGACTCGCTGGGCATGGAGGGCGTCCGGACCAAGTACGGCGACGACCGCGTCCCCGTCCTCGCCCTCAAGGCCGGCGTCGACCAGCTCCTGAACCCGCCCGACCTGAGCGTCGCGTGGAACGCGGTGCTGAACGCCGTACGCGGCGGCGAGCTCACCGAGGCCCGCCTCGACGAATCGATCCTGCGCATCCTGCGGCTCAAGGCGAAGCACGGGCTGCTGAGCGACCCCTACGTCCGCGACGCGGGCGTCGACCGGGTGGTCGGCATCCCCTCGCATCTGAGGGCGGCCGACCGGATCGCCGAGCGCACCACCACGTTGCTGGTCAACAAGGAGGGGCTGCTCCCGCTGTCCCGGCGGCGCACCCCGAGGGTGCTGGTGGTGGGCGCCGATCCCGCCTCTCCTTCGCTGTCCGACGGGCCGCCCACCACCGTTCTCGCCGGGGCGCTGACCGGGCTGGGCTTCACGGCGACGGCTCTGTCCACGGGTACGGCACCCTCGGCGGCGACGATCGCCAAGGCCGTCACGGCGGCGGCCGACGCGGACGCGGTGGTCGCCCTGACGTACAACCTGACGGCGACCGGGTCCCAGAAGACCCTGGTCGAGCGTCTGCTCGCCACGGGTGTCCCGGTGATCGCCGTGGCCATCCGCAACCCGTACGACATCGCCCTGCTCCCCGGGGTCGGCGGCTGCCTGGCGTCGTATTCCTGGACCGACGTCGAAGTGCGCGCCGCCGCCCGGGTGATCGCCGGCCGGGTGGACCCGCGGGGCAGGCTGCCGGTGGCCGTCCGGCGAGCGGACGACCCGACGCAGGTTCTGTATCCGATCGGGTTCGGGCTGAGGTACTAGCGGTACGCGGCCCGCCCGGGCACCGCGCCGGTGCGCGCGAGCCCGGAAGAGGGACGGTGGGCCGCGCCCGCCCGTGTGAACGCGGGCGGGCGCGGCCCTGATCCGGTCAGGGGCGCAGGGTCATGTCCCGTTCGGTGTCACGGTGGTCCAGCTTCGCGTCGAACCGTGCGAGCGGCCGGGCCGCCGACGGGTCCGCCCGGACGGTCGCGGAGGCGACGCCCGCCCAGTCGAGGATGCGGGCGGTGGCGAGGGCCTTCTCGTCGGCGACGAGCCCCGCGACGTTGGCGCCGTGGTTGAGGCCCGGGGCCGTGAAGACGTAGGCGTCGCGCGCCCCGGAGCCGAGACGGAACCGCTCGGCGCCCCAGGGGTCGTTCTGGCCGTAGACGAACAGCATGTGGTGCGCGTGGTGGCGGACCCAGCCGTCCACGTCACGCATCGCCGAGGGCTGGAACCGCATCGGGACGGCGCGCGGCACGAAGTTGCGCGGGGGCTGGTAGCCGTAGCGGATGTACTTCTTCTCGATGTACGGGAAGTGGATGGTGGGCGCGCCCAGTTGGGTGCCCGCCTGGTAGTAGTACGGGGTGTACGTCTCCAGGCCCTGGTCGGTGTAGGCGGAGAAGCCGGAGATGGTGTCGACGGAGTTCCAGATGTCGTCGTCGCTCGCGTGGGCGGCGTCCGCCGGGATCGCGTCGCAGTCCTTCAGCAGGCTGTACTGCCAAAAGCCCCACACGTAGTCGAGCACGACAGCCTCGTACGCCTTGTCGAGGCTGCCGATCGTGGTGAAGGTGTAGCCGTTGTCCGCGGCGTACGCGGCGTACTTCTCCTCCAGCGGCTCGCGGCGCACGAGGGCCTCGCGCTGCACGGCGTCCAGCTTGTCGCGGCACTCCTTGGTGCCGACACCCGCGAAGAAGCGGTCGTACGCCGAGTCCTCGTCGTTCACCACGTCGTTGGGCGCGACGTAGGCGACGACGCCGTCCATGTCGCGCGGATAGAAGCGCTCGTAGTACGTGGCGGTCATGCCGCCCTTCGAGCCGCCGGTGGAGATCCACTTCTTGCCGTAGACCGGCTTGAGGGCCTGGAAGACGCGGTGCTGGTCGCTGGCCGCCTGCCAGATGTCGAGCTTGGACCAGTCTGCGGGGTCGGGCCGGGACGGAGTGAAGAAGCGGTACTCCATGGAGACCTGGTTGCCGTCCACGATCTGGGTCGGCTCGCGGCGGCTCGGAGTGGTGGAGACGTTGTAGCCGCCGGTGTAGAACACCGTCGGGCGCGCGGTGTCCTTGTGCAGCACGGTGATGCGCTGCTGGAACGTGCCCCTGGACGGGTGTCGGTGGTCGATCGGCTGCGTGTAGTTCAGGACGAAGAAGCGGTAGCCGGTGTACGGCTTCTCCTGGATCAGGCTCATGCCCGGGATCGCGAGAAGCCGCTCCAGGATGTCCCCGTCGATCGTGCCTGTCCTGCCGGTGGTGCCGTTGGCCTCCGGCGATGGGGGTCCCCCCTGCTCGAGCGAAGCCGAGAGCTTGGGGGCAGCGGTGGCCGCCCCGGCCGTGCTCAGCGTGCCTATGAGCACCGTGAGCGCGAGCAGCCATCTGAACGCCTTGCGCATGCACCCTCCCCTGGGATTACGCGGATGTCCGCCGGAACCTAACGGAGCAACTCCCGTGACACCAGGGGTTCTTGGGTCATGTACGGCTCAGCAGAGGATCCAGCCGGAACTCACCGATCCCGAACCGACCGAGCCCTTGATCCGGACGCAGCGATGGCCCGCGTACAGGGTCACCGGGCCCGCGTGATGTTCGAAGCGCCCGGAGTTCATGACCGGCCGGCCGCCGCGCGCCTGCACGCTGACGGTCATTCGCCTGCGGGAACCCCGCGCATCGGGGAAGGTCACGGCGCAGACGTAGCCACCGCGCCTGTACACCTGCACGGAACCGGTCGTGAAGGGCAGTGTGCGGACCTTGCGGCCGGAGCAGGAGGAGGGGGCCGCCTGGGCGCTGCCCGAACTCATGAGCGCGAGCAGTCCGGACGCGGTCAGCACCGCAAGGCCGAGCGCCAGCCGTCGACGTATCGCACCACTGTCCACTGTCGTCCCTCCTGCGGCAATCAGCGTACTGGTGTACGGACGCAGGACATACGGCGGATGGTTGCGTACCGCTACGACATCACTGCCGGCCCCGCCTCACCCGTGCGAGGTTTTTTCCTTTTTCAGGGCAACCGTGCCTCTTTACCCGGTGTCCAACTGGTCAGAAAACGAAAGGCGGTAGTCCATGTCCGGCATCAAGTCATCCCGCACCACCAGCCGCGCACTCGTCGCCGCGGCCCTTCTGATCACCGCCGGCGCCTCGGTGCCGGCCGTCGCGAGTTCCACCGCTCCAGCGCCCGCCCGCGGCGGGAGCAACGGTCCCGCCTACGACCGCGTGGCCGACTTCTACGGCGCCTACATCGACGCGGTGACCGACACGGGTTCCGGCCGGCTCAGCACCCAGCTGCGCTCCTTCTACCTGACCCCGGGGCTCCGAACCCGGCTGAACGGCTGGGAGCACCGGCAGCACGCCGACGGGGTGCTGCGCGCCCAGGACGTGCCGAGTGCCTGGAAGGTGACGCCGGGCGACAGCGGCGCCGGGCACACCTGGTCGACGGTCCGGCTGACCTGGGGCTCCGCGCAGCACCCGACGTACACCTATCTGACGGTGCAGTCGGATCTGGCGACGAAGAAGATCTCCGACATCAAGCCGAGGAGCTGACGGGCTC
Source organism: Streptomyces sp. NPDC002742 (assembly GCF_042888885.1). NCBI lineage: Bacteria > Bacillati > Actinomycetota > Actinomycetes > Kitasatosporales > Streptomycetaceae > Streptomyces > Streptomyces sp. NPDC002742. Next base: position 310,898 of record NZ_JBIAQF010000003.1, on the reverse strand, counting down.
CTCGGGCTCCGGGGAACCCACGAAGGTCCGCCACAGCGCGGCGTAACGGCCGTCGAGGCGGAGCAGTTCGTCGTGGGTGCCGTCCTCGGTGACACGGCCGTGGTCCATGACCACGACCCGGTCGGCGCGGGCGGCCGTCGTCAGCCGGTGGGCGACCACCAGCGTCGTACGGCGGCCCGCCAGCCGGTCGGTGGCCTGGTTGACCAGGGCCTCCGTCCCCAGGTCCAGCGAGGCCGTCGCCTCGTCGAGGAGCAGCACGTCCGGATCGACCAGCTCCGCACGGGCCAGCGCGATCAACTGGCGCTGGCCCGCCGAGAGGTTGCGGCCGCGCTCGGCGACCTCGTGGAGGTAGCCGCCCTCCAGTGTGGCGATCATGTCGTGCGCGCCGACCGCACGGGCGGCGGCCTCCACCTCGGCGTCCCCGGCGCCGGGGCGGCCGTAGGCGATGGCGTCGCGCACGGTCCCCTGGAAGAGATAGGCCTCCTGGGGGACGACACCGAGCCGGTGCCGGTAGGCGGTGATGTCGAGGTCGCGCAGATCCAGGCCGTCGACCGTCACCCGCCCGCCCGTCGGGTCGTAGAACCGCGCGACCAGCTTCACGAGCGTCGACTTGCCCGCGCCGGTCTCGCCGACGAAGGCGACCGTCTGCCCGGCGGGGATCCGCAACGACACCGCGCTGAGCGCCTCTTCGGCCTCGTCCGCCGGTCCGTACGCGAAGTCGACGTCCTCGAACGCGATCTCGCCCCGCAGCGAGGGCACCGCCAGCGGCTCGGCGGCGGCCCTGGTCGAGGTCGGCTCCCGGAGGAGTTCCTGGATGCGGCCCAGCGAGACGGTGGCCTGCTGATAGCCGTCGAAGACCTGCGAGAGCTGCTGCACGGGCGCGAAGAACAGGTCGATGTAGAGGAGGTAGGCGACCAGCGCGCCGGTGGTGAGCGTGCCGGAGTCGATCCGGTGGGCGCCCACGACCAGCACGGCGGCCGCGGCCCCCGAGGCCAGCAGTTGGACGAACGGGAAGTAGACGGAGATCAGCCACTGCCCGCGGATCCGGGCCCTGCGGTAGCTGTCGCTGCCCTCGGTGAACCGCCGCGCGCTCGCGTCCTCGCGCCGGAACGCCTGGAGGATCCGCAGCCCGGACACCGACTCCTGGAGATCGGCGTTGACCAGCGACACCCGCTCGCGGGCCAGTTCGTACGCCTTGACGCTCGCCCGGCGGAAGAAGAACGTGCCGATGACGAGCGGCGGGAGCGTCACGAAGACGACCAGGGCGAGCTGTACGTCGATCACCAGCAGGGCGACCATGATGCCGAAGAAGGTGACGACGGAGACGAACGCGGTGACGAGCCCGGTCTGCAGGAACGTCGAGAGTGCGTCGACGTCGGTCGTCATCCGGGTCATGATCCGGCCCGTGAGCTCCCGCTCGTAGTAGTCGAGCCCGAGGCGCTGGAGCTGCGCGAAGATCTTCAGGCGCAGCGCGTACAGGACCCGCTCGCCGGTACGGCCCGTCATCCGGGTCTCGCCGATCTGTGCCGCCCACTGCACGAGCACGGTGACCAGCGCGAGCGCGGCCGCCGCCCACACCGCGCCGAGCGCGAGCCGGGTGACGCCCTGGTCGATGCCGTGCCGGATCAGGATGGGCAGCAGCAGCGTCATCACAGCGTCGACGGCGACCAGCGCGAGGCTGATGAGCAGCGGGGCCCCGAAGCCGCGCAGCAGTCTGCGCAGTCCGTAGGAGTCCTCGGCCCCGACCGCGCGGGCCTCGTCGACGTCCGGGACGTCGGCGGCCGGGGGCAGCGCCCCGACCTGGGCGAGGAGTCCGGGGGTGGCGGGCATTCCTTCGAGCGCGTTGTCCCTGGGCTCGCGGTCCCCGGACCACAGGCGCGGGGTCACCCCGCGCTCGGCGTCGAACTCGGCGTCCAGTTCGTCGCGTACGGAGGTGTCCTCGGGCGGTGCCGCCGGCAGGGCGTGTCCCGGGGACACGCCGCCCAGCTCGTCGGGGTCGGTGAGGAGCCGCCGGTAGAGCGCGGAGCGGTCCTGGAGCTCCTCGTGGGTGCCGATGTCGGCGAGCCTGCCGCCGTCGAGGACGGCGATGCGGTCGGCGAGGTTGAGAGTGGAGCGGCGGTGCGCGATCAGCAGGGTCGTGCGGCCCTGCATGACGTGCTTGAGAGCCTCGTGGATCTCGTGCTCGACCCGGGCGTCCACCGCGGAGGTGGCGTCGTCGAGGACGAGCAGCCTCGGGTCGGTGAGGATGGCGCGGGCCAGTGCGACACGCTGGCGCTGGCCTCCGGAGAGGGTGAGGCCGTGCTCGCCGACCTTGGTGTCGTAGCCGCCTGACAGCTCCGCGATGAAACGGTCCGCCTGGGCGGCGCGCGCCGCGGTCTCGATCTCGTCCTGGGTGGCGTCGGGGCGGCCGTAGGCGATGTTGGCGCGCACGGTGTCGGAGAAGAGGAAGGAGTCCTCGGGGACGAGCCCGATCGCGGCGCGCAGGGACTCGGTGGTGAGCTCGCGGACGTCGTGCCCGCCGATGAGGACGGCGCCGTGCGTCACGTCGTAGAAGCGGGGCAGCAGCAGCGAGACCGTCGACTTGCCGGAGCCGGACGACCCGACGACGGCGAGGGTCTCGCCGGGCCGGATCTCGAAGCTCAGTCCGTCCAGGACCGGCCGGCCCTCCGCGTAGCCGAAGGACACGTCGTCGAACTCGACGGTGGCGGGCGCGTCGGCCGGCAGGGTCTTGGTGCCGTCCTTGATCGACGGCTCGGTGTCGATCAGTTCGAGGACCCGCTCGGCGCCGGCGCGGGCCTGCTGTCCGACCGTGAGGACGACGGCCAGCATCCGTACCGGCCCGACGAGCTGCGCGAGGTAGGTGGAGAACGCCACGAAGGTGCCCAGCGTGATCTGGCCGCGCACGGCCAGCCAGCCGCCGAGCGCGAGCATCGCGACCTGGCCGAGGGCGGGCACCGCCTGGAGGGCCGGGGTGTACTTGGCGTTGAGCCGGATGGTCCGCAGCCGGCCCGCGAAGAGCCGCCGCCCGACCTCGCGCAGTTTGCCGGTCTCCTGGTCCTCCTGGCCGAAGCCCTTCACCACGCGGACGCCGCTGACGGCGCCGTCGACGACACCCGCCACGGCGGCGGCCTGGGCCTGCGCGTACCAGGTGGCCGGGTGCAGCTTGGAGCGGCTGCGCTTGGCGACGAACCAGAGGGCCGGGGCGACGGCCAGGGCGACCAGGGTGAGCGGCAGCGAGAGGGCGGCCATGATCCCGAGGGAGATCAGGAAGAGCAGGATGTTCCCGATGGTCATCGGGAGCATGAAGAGCAGGCCCTGGATCAGCTGGAGGTCACTGGTCGCGCGTCCCACGACCTGCCCGGTGGACAGCTCGTCCTGGCGCCGCCCGTCCAGCCGGGTGATCGTCTCGTACATGTCGGTGCGCAGATCGTGCTGGACGTCGAGGGCGAGCCGGCCGCCGTAGTAGCGGCGGATGTAGGTGAGGACGTAGACGAGGACGGCGGCTCCGAGCAGCGCGCCCGCCCAGGGGCCCATGCTCCTGCTGTGGCCGCCGATGACGTCGTCGATGATCACCTTGGTGATCAGTGGCACCACCGCCATGAGGGCCATGCCGCCCAGCGAGGAGCCGAGCGCGAGCACCACGTCCTTCGGGTACCGCCACGCGTACCCGGCGAGCCGCCGCGCCCATCCCCGTTCCGTCGCCACTCCGGCACCTTCCGTAGATCTCACTCCGCCGGAAGGCACCAACACCGGGCGAAGCGGATTTCATCCCTCCGCAACAATCATCCGCCCGCCGGGCGGGACGGCCGGGCGGGCGGATGACGGTTTTCGAGCGGACGGACGACGGAGCACGAGCGGGCGGACGCGGGAGTACGGACGCGGGAGTACGGCCCCGGTCAGCTCGCCGGAACGGCCGGGAAGGCTTCCTTCGGCGTCGCCGTCGGCGTGAACCGCTGGGCACTGACGGTGACCGGAACGAGGTCCTTGTGGATGGCCCTGGCGACGCCCTGAATCGTGGCGACGCCGTAGTCCATCGTGCTGCTGCCGACGGTGAGCACCGACATCATGTAGTCGTGGCCGCCGCCGTTGAAGGTGCCGAGGCTGTGCACCCGCCACGCGTTCGAGGAGCGCGAGAGCCAGCCGTTCTTGACGTGCACGGCGACGGTCGAGGGCGCCCCGGCCGGTGTTCCCCAGCGCTGCGAGGAGATGACCTGGCCCATGAGCTTCAGGGCGTAGGCACGGGAGCTGTCGCTCAGCACGCTGTTCTTGGCGGTGATGAGCTTGAGCAGCTTCTGCTCGTCGGTGACGTTGATCTGCGTCAGACCCCAGTAGCCGCCGGTGCCCGGCGTGGTCTTCGTCATCCCCGCCGCGGTGAGGAAGCCCTTGATCTTCGTCAGACCGAGCTGGTTCCACAGCTTGGTGGTCGAGGCGTTGTCCGACTGGGTGATCATCTTGGTGGCGAGCGACGTCTCGGTGCTCGTCAGATAGCGGTTGTGCTTCTTCGCGTCCCACAGCAGCGTGGCGAGGACGGTGACCTTCACCGTGCTGGCCGAGTCGAACGAGGTGGTGGCGCGGAGTGTGCAGGTGGTGTTGGTCGAGCGGTCGTAGAGGCCGACCGCGACAGTTCCCTTGCGGTTCGCGAGCGCCGCGGTGATGTCCTTCTGCAGCTTGGCGGCCAGACCGGCCTTGCCCGACGTACAGCTGACCGTCGGCGCCGGCGCGGCGGCGGCCGGGGTCGCGGCGACCGCGAGCGGCACGATGACCCCGGCGCCGAGGCTCACTGCGAGCACACGGGCACGCCGGGATATCCGGTGAATCATGGAGGCTTCCCATCCCCTTGAAGAGATACGAACGCGCCTCGGGCGCGCTCACCTCACATGACTCACGGGGGCGCCCGAAAGTTGTACGGGTGTTCTGGGGACGGGGGTTCGATCCGGGGGACTCCGGGCGTGGAGGCCCGGGGCACGGAAACCCGGGGTGCGGAGGCCCGGGCTACGGAACCCCGGACTCGGTGGTGACGGGCGGACGCACGCCGAGAGCGGGTGCGGAGCCTCCGCCAGGCCGGGTGGACCACTCATGGCCCACCCGGCCGGAGGCCGGTGTTCTCCTTGGACTCGCACCCGCAGGCGACCGTCACGCGCAGACGTCAGACGTCACGCGTCACCGTCACGCGTCAGACGTCGAGACGTCAGCCGATCTTCGTCTTGTCCCAGAACCAGGAACCGGTGTCGGAGTCCCACTTCTTCACCGGACCGCCGAAGCCCGTACCGGTGGAAGTGAAGGTCCACAGCGCCGAATGACCACGACCATCGGAGGTGTTGCCGTACTTGTACAGGGCGCCCACATCGGACTTGCCGTCGCCGTCGAAGTCACCCGCGACGAGCATGGAGTTGCCCCAGGTCCAGGAACCGGTGTCGGAGTCCCACTTCTTCACCGGACCGCCGAAGCCCGTACCGGTGGAAGTGAAGGTCCACAGCGCCGAATGACCACGACCGTCCGAGGTGTTGCCGTACTTGTACAGGGCGCCCACATCGGACTTGCCGTCGCCGTCGAAGTCACCCGCGACGAGCATGGAATTGTCCCAGGTCCAGGAACCGGTGTCGGAGTCCCACTTCTTCACCGGACCGCCGAAGCCCGTACCGGTGGAAGTGAAGGTCCACAGCGCCGAATGACCACGACCGTCCGAGGTATTGCCGTACTTGTACAGGGCGCCCACATCGGACTTGCCGTCGCCGTCGAAGTCACCCGCGACAAGCTTGGAGTTGTCCCAGGTCCAGGAACCGGTGTCGGAGTCCCACTTCTTCACCGGACCGCCGAAGCCCGTACCGGTGGAAGTGAAGGTCCACAGCGCCGAATGA